>DATDDN010000014.1:0-4243 GCA_036523795.1 Gallionellaceae bacterium
ATCAATATGAACGGCTTCAAAACCCTGCAAGAAGGCCAGAAGGTCACTTTCGAAGTGACTCAAGGTCCTAAGGGCAAGCAAGCTTCCAACATCCAGGCTGCTTAATCAGTCTGTAGGTTGGTAAAAAAGCCCGGCGCGAAAGTGCCGGGCTTTTTGTTTGCCTGACGTTTGCAGAAATCAGTGTTCCGCAAGCAGCTCGGTTTTGAATTGCGCCTTGTTGCGGCTGATGATGAGGAGCAGTGCACCCGAGTAGATGAAGGTGGAGAGCACGACCACGCCGATCACCACGGCCTTGAACAATTCCAGGTGGGGAAACGAGGCGGGGATCATGGTGAGCATGACGATGGACAGGCCGCCCTTGATGCCGGCAAAGGTGAGCACGCTCCACCAGCGCAGGTTGATGTCCACCATTTTGGCCGTGCTGTTGGAAAGCCAGGCAAACAAGCCGATCATGGCGCCGCGTATCACAGTGGTGGCGAGGAACATGGTCAGGATTTCCATCTTGTATTTCCACAGCAGGTTCATGTCGATCATCTCGGCCATGGCTACGAACAGGATGGTGTTGGCCACCAGGGCCAGCAGTTGCACGTCTTCCTTGGTGCGCAGGTGACGGTCGCGTTCTTCGATGGTGGCTTCGATGCGGCGCAGTGCGCTGCCGATCACGCTGGCGGAGGTGTCGCGTTTGTGGGCTTCGGCCTGCAGTACTGCTTCTTCGCTGTCGATCTGCTGCATGTCTTCGGCAATGGCGCGCGTCATCACGTGATGCACGGTGATGGTGGCAAAGATGCAGGAGAGGATGCCGGACAGGTGCAGATGCGAGTGCCCACCCATCAGGTTGATGAGCATGAAGAAGTGTTCGGCCAACTCGAAAGCCCCGTAACCGGTGATGACCAGCACCATCATTTCTGCAATGCGGTTCTCAGTGGTTTTCATCAGGGTGAGGCCGATATAGCCGATCACTACGCCCACGGCGACTGAGCCCAGCACCACGGCGCTGCTGATTTCGGTCACGTAGCCGGCGGTAAGTTCGCCGCCATCCAGCACGTAAAGGCCGACGAACACAAACACGATCAGCGCGGTGGCGTCATTGAACAGGCTCTCGCCCTCGGCCAGTATCTTGAGCCGATGAGGCAGCTCGAAACGGGAAAAGATGCTCACGACGGATACCGGGTCGGTGGCCAGTACCATGGCAAACAGCACGATGACCGCGGCTGTGGAAAGCTGGATGTCGGCGAAAACGAAATCGGAAACCAGCAGGGCCATGGCGACTGACAGCAGCACCGCAGCCACCGCCAGGTAGAGCAGACTGAGACCGTGTTCCTTGAGGTCGGCCAGCTTGATTTCCAGTGAGTCGGAGATGAGCAGGATGGGCAGCAGGAAGGTGACCAGCAGGGCGAAGTGTTGCGCGTCGCCAGTGAGCACCGGCGCCTGGCGAAAGGCAAAGTGCGCAGCAAACGAAAGGGCGATCAGGCCCAGAGGGGACGGAATGCTGAGCTTGTCTTCGAGCTGGAGAGCCAGATAGAGAATGCTGGCGATCATCAACAGGGTTTCAATCATCGGTTGCTTCCTCTGCTAACACAATCAGCTGTTGAAGGCGGCTTTCATCGCCGCAATCATGTAGGCGACATCCTGCACGCCGGCGCTCTCGCGCAGGCTGTGCATGGCCCACATGGGCGAGCCCACGTCCACGCTGGCGATGCCCAGGCGCGAGGCGACGATGGGGCCGATAGTGCTGCCGCAGCCGAGGTCGGTGCGGTGGGTGTAGTTCTGGCAGGGCACGCCGGCCTTTTCGCACAGCGTCATGAAGCGTGCGGCGCTGTCTGCGTTGGTGCTGTAGCGCTGGTTGGAATTGGTCTTGATCACCGGGCCGGCGTTCACCATCACGCGATGGTTGGGCTCGTAGGCATTGGGGAAGTTGGGCTGGTAGGCGTGCGCCATGTCCGCGCTGATGAAGAAGCTGTGCGCCGCCGCGCAATGCTGCGCCTCTTCGTCCAGCCCCAGGCAGATGGAGATGCGCTCGATCACATCATAGGCAAAGCTGCCGCCAGCGCCCGCTGCGCTCTCGCTGCCCACTTCCTCGTGGTCGAAGAAGGCGGCGATGCTGGTGGGGGACGGCTTGTCGGTGGTCAGCAATGCGCTCAGCGCGGCGTAGCAGGAGGCGAGGTTGTCGAGCTGGCTGTCGGCGATGAATTCCTGCTCTGCGCCCCAGAAGGTGCCGGGCTGGGTGTCGAACACGTTGAGCTCGTAGGTCATGATGTCGGCTGCGTTCACCTTGAGCGCGCCGGCGAGGAAGGACATGAACTGCTCGCGCGCCGGCGTCTTGTCGTTGGCGATGGCAAACAGCAGCGGCAGCTCGGTCTGCTTGTTCAGCTTGAGGCCCTGCTCGTTCACGTCGCGATTCATGTGGATGGCCAGGTTGGGCAGGCGCAGCAGCGGTGCATCGAACCTGACTAGGCGTGTGTCGTAGCCGGTCGCGGTGCGGATGTTCACGCGCCCGGCCAAGCTGAGGTCGCGGTCGGTGAAGGTGGCGAGGATAGGCCCGCCGTAGATTTCCACACCGAGGCGCAGCACGCCGTCGCTGGCCTGTGCGGCATTGGTCTTGAGGCGCAGGCCGGGCGAGTCGGTGTGCGCGCCTATCATGCGGAAGCCGCTGTCGGTGAGCGCCTGCTGGCCCACGCGGAAAGCGATGAGCGAGGCGCCGCCGCGCACCACGTAATAGCCCTTGCCCTGTTCCAGCTTCCAGCGCTGCGTTTCTTCCAGCCGGGTGTGGCCCTGCGCCTGCAGGCGCTGCTCGATGGTGTGCACGGCATGCCAGGGGCTGGGGCTGGCGTCGATGAATTGCAGCAGGTCTTGCGCCTGGGCGCGGGCTTCGGCTGTGATGGGCATGGTGGTCTGGTGAGTCAGGTTGTTGTTCAGTTTGCCGCAAGCGCGGGCAAACACGGGGTTGCCGCAAACTTTAGCATGAATCCGGCGGGCAGTAGCATAGCCGGTCGGCCATGCGTCAACGCATCAGATTTTTTCGCTCCAGTGGAAGCGGTGCAGCAGGCGATGCAGTATCGGTGTGAACAGCAGGGCGGCGGTGACGATGAACACCAGGCCGGCATAGAGCGCGTAAAGGCCGGCGAAAAGTTTGCCGGCCTCGGTCTGCGGCGGGTTGACCGGGCCCATGCCGCCCAGCAGCATGGATGCGTTGAGGAAGGCGTCTATCCACGACAGGTGCTCGAAGGCCACGTAACCGGCCATGCCGAAGGCGAGCGAGCCGGCGAGCAGGGCCAGGGCTGCCAGGATGTGCCGCAGCAGGCGCTGTGCAAATTTGGCGCTGGTCAGTGGCGTCTGCTGTTTCGACTCGTACATGGCATCTACTCGTGCCTGGCTGCCGGCACCGCTGACGCAGGCAGGGTTTGATGGTGCGTCGATTTGAGGGGCTTCATGGGTATCTGCGTGAGCGTGACCTGATCGAGCCGCACAAAGACGAAGCCCTGTTTCAGCAGGGCAGCCAGGCCGACCGCCAGTCCTTTGGCCGAGTCGGAGGCCGGCTTGTTCATGTGCGCGATGATGACATCGCCGCCCTTGACGTGCTTCAGCCGCTTTTCGATGGAAACTTTTTTCAGGGTGGCGCCGTTGTCGGCGTTCACGGAGAAGCCCGCGATCTTGTATCCCAGCCTGCCGATTTCCGCGATGGCCTTAGGGTCGTACTCGGCGGTGGCACCCCTGTACCAGTGCGGCGCGACGCCGGTCGCCTCGCGCACGGCCAGCGCGCCGGCGGTGACTTCGCGGCGCAGGTGGACAATATCCGGCTCGCCCGGAATGCCATAGACCTTCCTGCCTGCGCCGATGACGGCCGGGATATGCCTTTCCCCGTGGTCCTCGACATCAAACAGATCGAGGTGCGCCTTGATCACCGCAAGCCCGGCCGGGTTCTCGTCCAGCCACCTCTTGGTGGCAAAGATGGTGGCGGGTATCTGGTTGTCGATCAGGAACTGGATGAGGTCATCGTCGAATTTCCCCGAGCATGCGTCCAGCGTCAGCGCCAGCTTGTTGCTGGCCGCGAATTCCGCGGCGAGCTGGTCATGGATTTCGACGGGCAGCGGGTCGGCGGCCGCGGCCAATGGATACGACAATAGTGCGAGGAGGATGAGTACAGGTTTCATGGTCAGCGCAGCCAATATTCCACAACCAGTCCGGCGAACACCGCCGCACCAAACCAGTTGTTGTGCAGGAAAGCCTTGAAGCAGGGATCGCG
>DATDDN010000015.1:0-5273 GCA_036523795.1 Gallionellaceae bacterium
GCTGTTCCATCTCGGCCTCGCCACCGTCTCCATCGTGGTGTTGATCGCCATCGCCATCGGCTGGCGGGAAGCGCTGGTGACGCTGGTGGTGATCCCCACCACCATCCTGCTGACGCTGCTGGCCGCCTGGCTGATGGGCTACACCATCAACCGCGTTTCCCTGTTCGCGCTGATCTTCGCCATCGGCATCCTGGTGGACGATGCCATCGTGGTGGTGGAAAACATCCATCGCCGGCGTGAGCTCGCCACCCATCAGCCGCTGTCCGAGATTATCCCCGAAGCCGTGGACGAAGTGGGCGGCCCCACCATCCTGGCAACGCTGGCGGTGATCGCGGCGCTGCTGCCGATGGCCTTCGTTACCGGCCTGATGGGGCCCTATATGAGCCCGATTCCGATCAATGCCAGCATGGGCATGCTGATCTCGCTGGCGGTGGCCTTCGTCATCACGCCCTGGCTGGCGCTGCGTTTCTCTGCACCGCATCACGCCACCGTCAAGGACGAGCGCGACACCAAACTGGCGCGTTTCTTCCGTGAGCGTCTGTCGCCGTTCCTCAACCGCGAGCACGGCAAGAAGGCGCGCAAGAAGCTGTGGCTGGCGATCGGCGCGGGCCTGTTGCTGGCGGTTTCTCTGGTGGTCGTCAAGGTGGTGATCCTGAAGATGCTGCCGTTCGACAACAAGTCCGAATTCCAGGTGGTGGTGGACATGCCCACCGGCACTGCGCTGGAGCAGACCTCCGCCGTGCTGCATGAAATCGGCGCCTACCTGGCCACCGTGCCGGAGGTGACCGACTACCAGGGGTATGCCGGAGCGGCATCGCCGATCAACTTCAACGGCCTGGTGCGCCAGTACTACCTGCGCTCGTCCACCGAGCAGGGTGACATCCAGGTCAACCTGAAGGACAAGCACGCGCGCAAGCGCACCAGCCACGAGATCGCCACCAGCGTGCGCGAGCCGATCGAGAAGATCGCACGCGCCTGGGGTGCCAAGGTGAAGATCGTGGAGGTGCCGCCGGGACCGCCGGTGATGTCGCCGATCGTGGCGGAAATCTACGGTCCGGATTACGAAGAAATGCGCAAGGTTGCCGGTACCGTGCGTGAACAATTCAGCCAGACCAAAGACATCGTCAGCATCGACGACAGCGTGACCGAGGCCGCGCCCAAGCTGGTATTGCACGTGTTGCAGAGCAAGGCCGCGCTGCTTGGCGTCGCGCCCCAGGATGTGGTGGATGCCATCCAGATGGCGCTGGCCGGGCAGGATGCCACCTCGCTGCACGACCACGATGCCAAGTACCCCGTGCCGGTGCGCCTGCGCCTGCCGGTGGAGAGCCGCAGCCGCATCGACGACGTGCTCAAGCTCAAGGTGCGCGCCCGTGACGGCGTGCTGGTGCCGTTGTCCGAAGTGGTACAGATGGTCAATATGGAACGCGACTATCCGATCTACCACAAGGACCTGATGCCGGTGGTGTACGTGTTCGGTGACATGGCCGGCAAGCTGGACAGCCCGCTGTACGGCATGTTCAGCATGGACAGCCAGTTGAGCGGCAAGGAGTTGCCGCAGGGAGGCAAGCTGGAGACCTGGTATTCGCATACGCCATCCAATCCCTACGTATCCTATGCGATGAAGTGGGATGGCGAATGGCAGGTCACCTATGAGACCTTCCGCGACATGGGCATTGCCTATGCCGTCGGCCTGGTGCTGATCTATCTGCTGGTGGTGGCGCAGTTCAAGAGCTACCTGGTGCCGCTGGTGATCATGGCGCCGATCCCGCTCACCATCATCGGCGTGATGCCGGGCCATGCCCTGCTGGGTGCCCAGTTCACCGCCACCTCGATGATAGGCATGATCGCCCTGGCCGGCATCATCGTGCGCAACTCCATCCTGCTGGTGGACTTCGTCAACCTGCAGCTGCGCGAAGGGGTGGATCTGCAGCACGCAGTGATTGCTGCGGCCAGCGCACGTGCCAAGCCGATCCTGCTCACCGGGCTGGCCGCCATGCTGGGGGCGCTATTCATCCTGGATGACCCGATCTTCAACGGCCTCGCGATTGCGCTAATCTTCGGCATCACCGTGTCGACCGTGCTGACGCTGATCGTGATTCCGGTGTTGTACTACGCGACTTTGTATCGCAAAGTCGATTAAAATTGTGTTTTAAATCTTAACCAAGGAGTGTTTTCATGAACGCAGAGCGTATCGTCCGTATCGTTGCCGGTTTCTTCATCATGCTGTCCCTGGCGCTGGGCGTGCAGGCCAGCCCGCTGTTCGTCAGCTCGTATTTCCTGCTCTTCACCGCCTTCGTCGGCGTGAACCTGTTCCAGAGCGGTTTCACCAAGTTCTGCCCGCTCAACAACATCCTGTCTGCCTTCGGCGTCAAGAGCAGTTGCTAAGCAGCCTGTCGCTGCGCAAGCCTGGCCTGGCCCACATCAGCCTGACTCTGGTCGGGTTGATGTGGGTCTTGCCATTTCTGTATTACCAGCACGCTTACCCTCTCACCACCTTTTACCAGGAGTGGGGCGCGGTCGTGCTCGGTCTGGCCGCCATGCCCCTGCTGCTGACGCGGCGCTACTGGCAGGCACCGGAGATTCCCCGGATTGCGCTGCTGCCCATGGGGCTGCTGCTGCTTGGGGTGCTGCAGTTCCTGCTGGGCCGGATTGTGTATTTCGACCAGACACTGATGCTGGCCCTGTACCTGATATGGGCCAGCCTGCTGGCCATGCTGGGGCAGCGCCTGCGTGCCGAGCTGGGCCTGCAGCGCGTGGTGCTGGTGCTGGCCCTGTTCCTGCTGCTGGGTGCGGAGCTGAATGCCACCGCCGGCGTGCTGCAGCACTACCGCTGGCACACGGTGCTGGACCGGGTGGTGACCATGCAGAACGGGGCGGCGATCTATGGCAACCTTGCCCAGCCCAATCACTTTGCCGATTACATGGCACTGGGGCTGGCATCGCTCGGCCTGCTGTACATGCGCGCGGTGTTGCCGGCATGGGGCGTGGCGCTGCTGGCCTCCCCCTTGCTGTTTGTGTCGGTGCTGAGCGGCTCGCGCAGCGCCTGGCTGTACCTGCTGGCACTGCTGGTGCTGGCGTATCTGTGGCAGCGCCGCAATGACGCGCTACGCCCGCTGTTGCACTATGCGCTGTTGCTGCTGATCGGCTTCGGCCTGATGCATGGCGTCGTGGAGTTGCCCTGGCTGAACGGCGCTAGCGGCAACGTAACCAGCGTGCAGCGCTTCAGTGACGATGTGCCCAGCGGCGGCATCCGCCTCTACCTGTGGCGCGAGGCATGGCACATCTTCAGCCAGTTCCCGCTGCTGGGTGCGGGTTTTGGCCAGTATGCGTGGCAGCACTTCCTGTGGGTGCCGCAGCTGCAGGCGCCAGCCAGCGTGGTGGGCCTGTACAACAACGCGCATAACCTGGTCATGCAGATCGCGGCCGAAATGGGGCTGGCCGGGGTGCTGATCCTGCTGATCACCGTTGCGCTCTGGCTGCGCCAGGCCGCACGCAGCGAGCGGACAGCGGAATACTGGTGGGCCTGCGCCGTAGTGGCGGTGCTGGGCATCCACAGCCTGCTGGAATACCCGCTGTGGTATGCGTACTTCCTTGGCGTGGCTGCCGTCACGCTGGGGCTATCGGATGGCACTGCATACCGCATCGGGGTGCACGGTTTGGGCAGGGCCGCGTTGGGCCTCATGCTGTTGCTGGGCGCGATGACCATGGTGCAGCTCGCCAGCGGCTACCACGCGCTGACCGAGCTGATGGGCATGCAGGCGCAGTCGGCAGCCGACAGTGAGCACCAGCAGCGCATGAAGGATGGATTGGCGGTGGCCGGCAACGCCCCGCTGCTGACCCCGTATACCGAGTATTTCGTGAGCAACCAGATCGTGCCGGGGGCGGATGATCTGGCGGGAAACCTTGCCGTGAACGACAGGGTCATGCACTTCGCGCCGGTGGGTCCGGTGGTGTATCGCCAGGCCTGGCTGCTGGCACTGTCCGGTCTCCAGAAAGAGGCGCGGCAACAGATGGCGCTCGCCATCTGGGGCTATCCGGCCGAGTTCGAAGCAGCCCGCCGTGAATTGGCCGCGCTGGCGCGGAAGCACCCCGCGCAGTGTGCCGCTCTGCTAGAATTCGCTGTTCAAGTAAACAAGGAGCATCAACGTGGAGTACATACAAAATAACATCTGGATGGTGCTGGTGGCGCTGAGCAGCGGCACCATGCTGTTCTGGTCCTTTTTCGGCAACCGCATTCGCGGCATCAAGGAAGTCGATTGCCTGGGCGCATTGCAACTGATCAACCACAAGAGCGCCCTGGTGCTGGACGTGCGTGAAGAAGCCGAGTTCGGCAACGGCCACCTGCTCAACGCCAAGCTGATCCCGCTGGGCAAGCTGGCTTCGCGCATCGGCGAGCTGGAGCGCTATCGCGAACAGCCCATCGTGGTGGTGTGCCGCAGTGGTCAACGCTCGGCCTCGGCCTGTGCGCTGCTGGGCAAGCAGGGGTTTACGCAGGCGTTCAACCTGGGCGGCGGCGTGATCGCCTGGCAGAAATCGAATTTACCGTTGGAGAAATGATCATGGCTAAAGTAGTGATGTACTGCACAGAAGTGTGCCCGTATTGCGTACGCGCCGAAGCGCTGCTGAAGAAGCGCGGCGTCACCGAGATCGAGAAGATCCGCATTGACCTGCATCCCGAGCAGCGCGACATCATGGTGGCGAAAACCGGTCGCCGCACCGTGCCGCAAATCTACATCGGCGAGACCCATGTGGGCGGCTTTGACGACATGGCCGAGCTGGATAGCCAGGGCGAACTGGTGCCGCTGCTGAACAGCTGATCAATAAATACAACCTGAGGACGCATCATGAGCGAAGCCGCGACACAAGAGCAACAAGCCGCCATATTCAACATCGAGAAGCTGTACGTAAAAGACCTGTCGCTGGAAATTCCGCATGCCCCCGGCATATTCCTGGAGCGTGAAAACCCGCAGATCGACCTGCAGCTGCACTCGGAATTTGGTGCCGTCGACCAGGGCGTGTACGAGGTGATCCTCACAGTCACCCTGACAGCCAAGCAGGGCAGCAAGGACAAGGTGATGTTCCTGATTGAGGCCAAGCAGGCCGGCATCTTCCAGATCCGCAACATCCCGCAGGATGATCTGGAGCCGGTGCTGGCCGTGGTGTGCCCCAACATTCTCTACCCCTACCTGCGCGAAGTGGTGAGCGATGTCTCCGTGCGCGCCGGCTTTGCTCCGGTGATGCTCAACCCGGTCAACTTCGAGGTGCTGTACCAG
>DATDDN010000016.1:0-49541 GCA_036523795.1 Gallionellaceae bacterium
TCGGGCTGGAGCTGGGCAGCGTGTGGCGCCGGCTGGGCAGCGAGGTCACCATCCTGGAAGCCTTGCCGGCGTTCATGCCGGCAGCCGATGAGCAACTGGCCAAGGAAGCCCTGCGTGCGCTGGGCAAGCAGGGATTGCAGATTCATCTCAGTGTGCAGATCGACCAGGTCAAGTCCGGCAAGGAGGAAGTACGCATCAACTGGCGCGATGCGCAGGGTGCGAAGCAGGAACTGGCGGCGGACAGGCTGATCGTGGCGGTAGGGCGAGTGGCCAACACCGACGGTTTTGGTGCAGAAGCAGTCGGGCTGAAGCGCGATAACGCTGGCCGCATCGAAGTGGATGCACACTGCCGCACCAATCTGCCCAACGTGTATGCCGTGGGCGACGTGGTGCGCGGCCCCATGCTGGCGCACAAGGCCTCGGAAGAGGGTGTGATGGTGGCGGAGCTGATTGCTGGCCAGGCTGGCCATTGCGACCTCAATCTGGTGCCGTTCATCGTCTACACCGCGCCGGAGGTGGCTTGGGTGGGCAAGAGCGAACAGCAACTGAGGCAGGAGGGCGTGGCCTATCGCGCTGGCCAGTTCCCGTTCATGGCAAATGGCCGCGCGCGCGCGCTTGGCGAGACCGCCGGCTTTGTCAAAATCCTTGCCGATGCGGCGACGGATCGCATCCTTGGCGTGCACATCATCGGGCCGCTGGCTTCCGAGCTGATCCAGCAGGCCGTGCTTGCGCTGGCCTTCTCGGCAAGCAGCGAAGACCTCGCGCGCACCATACACGCGCACCCGTCGTTGTCCGAGGTGGTGCACGAGGCCGCGCTGGCTGTGGACAAGCGCGCATTACATATCTGACGGGGACTGAATCATGAGCTTTCGCGCCTATCGCATCTTTATCGAAAACGAGCACACCGTCGGCCGCTTTGTCGAAGTGGTGCAGGATGATCTTGATCAGGGCAACGTGGTGATCCGCAGCGCGTATTCGAGCGTGAATTACAAGGATGCTCTGGCGGCCAGCGGTACAGCCAAGATCATTCGCCGCTCGCCCTGCATAGGCGGCATCGACGTGGCCGGCGTGGTGGAGAGTTCGCTGGATCCGCGCTTCAAGCCTGGCGACGAGGTGCTGGTGACCGGCTACGACATGGGCGTGGCGCACGATGGCGGTTTTTCCGAGCATGTGCGCGTGCCTGGCGACTGGGTGGTGCGTTTGCCGCGCGGCATGTCGCTGCTTGAATCCATGGTGCTGGGCACTGCCGGTTTTACGGCGGGGCTGGCGATTCATCGCCTGGAGCAGAATGACCTGCGCCCGGAAAACGGCAAGGTGCTGGTAACCGGCGCCACCGGCGGCGTAGGGAGCCTGGCCGTGGCCATGCTGTCTCATCTCGGCTATCACGTGGTCGCGCTGACCCGCAAGGAAAGTGAGCAGGATTACCTCAAATCGCTGGGCGCCAGTGAGGTGATCCTGCGCAGCCAGATCGACATGAGCAGCACGCGCCCGCTGGAGAGCGCGCAGTGGGCGGCAGCCTTTGACGCGGTGGGCGGCGACACGCTGGCCTGGCTGACGCGCACCATGCAGCATAGCGGGGTGATCGCCAGCTTCGGCAATGCCGGCGGGGTGGAGCTGCATACCACCGTGATGCCCTTCATCCTGCGCGGCGTGCGCCTGATCGGCATCGACTCCGCTGCAACGCCCATGCCCCTGCGCCAGATCATCTGGCGACGCCTGTCCACCGATCTGCACACGCAAAAGCTGGGCGAGCTGGCGCATACCGTCACGTTTGACCACCTGCCTCAGGTGTTCGAGAAGATGCTGCGCGGCGAGACGCGCGGCCGCACGCTGGTCAAGATCGGTGCCTGAACGCTGGGCCTCGCTGGATGATTGCTGCTATAATCGCGGCCCTTCCAGCAGGGCGAAAGTGGCGGAATTGGTAGACGCACTGGATTTAGGTTCCAGCGCCGCAAGGCGTGAGAGTTCGAGCCTCTCCTTTCGCACCATCTAATATTTTTTCACGGAATGCATGCTTGCCATGCTCGCGGACTCAATACCGCCATCTATGGCGACCTGAAGCTGCGCGACGTGCCGCGGGTGTTGCGCGATGCGGCCAACATGAGCGCCATGCTGCTGTACATCATCACCAACGCCATCCTGTTTTTCTTCCTGCTCACCAGCGAAAACATCCCGTAGCACATGGCACAGTGGCTCATCGATCGGGGCCTGTCGGCGTGGATGTTCCTGCTTTTTGTGAACGTGTTGCTGTTCTTTGCCGGGGATTTCATGGAGCCCAGCTCGAATCCTGATCCTGGCGCCGATCTTCCTGCCGGTGGCGATGAAACTGGGCATAGACCCGGTGCACCTGGGTATCGTGATGACCATCAACATGGAGCTGGGCATGATCGGCTGGCGCGCATGGGACTGACCGAGGTCACCCTGGCGGCCGCGCCCTGGATACTGGTGGTGACCGCCATCCTGCTGCTGGTGACCTATGTGCCGTTAATTGCCCTGTGGTTGCCCCATCTGCTGTACGGCATTACGCCCTGAGGGAATTTTGCCCGGCGGCCGCGGTCTTAATGCCTTAGAGTGGTCGCCGGGTCAATTGCTCAAGCGACATTGGCAGCAAAGCCTGTTAAAATGACGGGTCAACTTTTATCAACCCGGTTTTAACCAACTTTGTCTGGAGAATGTAGCATGGCCGTTGAACGTACCCTGTCGATTATCAAACCCGATGCTGTTGCCAAGAATGTGATTGGCCAGATCTATTCCCGCTTTGAAGGTGCCGGCCTGAAGGTGATTGCCGCGCGCATGATGCACCTGTCTCGCGCCGATGCCGAAGGCTTCTACGCCGTGCACCGCGCACGTCCTTTCTTCAAGGATCTGGTGGATTTCATGATCTCCGGCCCGGTGATGGTACAGGTTCTGGAAGGCGAGAGCGCCATCCTGAAAAACCGCGAACTGATGGGTGCAACCGACCCGAAGAAAGCCGACAAGGGCACCATTCGTGCCGATTTCGCCGACAGCATCGACGCCAACGCCGTACACGGCTCTGACGCGCCCGAGACTGCTGCAGTCGAGATTGCCTACTTCTTCCCCAGCATGAACGTTTATTCGCGCTAATGGCAGAAAACCTCCTCAATTTTGATGCCCAGCAACTGGCAGCCTGGTTCGCGGAACGTGGCGAGAAGCCCTTCCGCGCACGCCAAGTGCTGCGCTGGATACACAGAATGGGGGAGCCAGATTTCGCGGCGATGACCGACATCGCCGCCTCCTTGCGCAGCAAGCTGCAGGCGGAGGCCACTGTGCTGTCGCCCGAGGTGTTGCGCGAGGAAATTTCCGACGACGGCACGCGCAAATGGCTGCTCAATGTGGGCACCGGCAATGCGGTGGAGACCGTGTTCATTCCCGAAACCGACCGCGGCACCCTGTGCATTTCCAGCCAGGCCGGTTGTGCGCTGGACTGCGCGTTTTGCTCCACCGGCAAGCAGGGTTTCAATCGCAACCTGAGCGTGTCCGAGATCATCGGCCAGCTGTGGTGGGCCAACCGCCAGATCGGCAAGAATGCCGAGGGCAACTGGCCGATCAGCAACGTGGTGATGATGGGCATGGGCGAGCCCCTGCTCAATTTCGACAACACCGTTACCGCGCTGCACCTGATGCTGGATGACAATGCCTACGGCCTGTCGCGCCGCCGCGTGACTGTTTCCACCTCCGGCATCGTGCCGGCCATGGATCGCCTGCGCGAGGAATGCCCGGTGGCGCTGGCGGTGTCGCTGCATGCACCGAATGACGAGTTGCGCAATGTGCTGGTGCCGGTCAACCAGAAATACCCGCTGCGCCAGCTGCTGGCGGCCTGCCAGCGCTACCTGGAAAAGGCGCCGCGCGATTTCATCACCTTCGAATACGTGATGCTGGAAGGGGTGAACGACCGCGAGAAGGATGCGCGCGAGCTGATCGCGCTGGTGCGCGACGTGCCGTGCAAGTTCAACCTGATTCCATTCAACCCGTTCCCGCAGGCGCCGTACAAGCGCTCGAATTCAGACAACGTGCGGCGCTTCCGCGATGTGCTGATGCAGGCGGATATCGTGACCACCATCCGCAAGACGCGTGGCGACGACATCGCCGCTGCCTGCGGTCAGCTGGCTGGACAGGTCAAGGACAAAACCAAGAGAACACTACGTTTGCAGGAGGTTCGCTCATGAGATTGTTTGCGTCAGTACTGATCATCGCCATGCTGAGCGGTTGCGCTTCCCGTTCGGATGGGGATGTCAATGCGCAGGACGATCCGTCGCGCACCCAGGAGAGTGCACGCATTCATACCGAACTGGCGGGCAGGTATTACGAGCAGGGAAAATATGCTTTCGCGCTGGAGGAAGTCGCGACCGCGCTGAAAAAAGACAGTGACTACGCACCGGCCTATAACGTGCGCGGCCTGGTACACATGGCATTGCTTGAGGACGAGGACGCCGATCGCGATTTTCGTCGCAGCCTGGATCTGGATGATACCTCCTCGTCCGCACACAACAACTATGGCTGGTTTCTCTGCCAGCGCGGACGCGAGGCGGAGTCGGTCAAGCATTTCATGGCGGCGCTGAAGAACCCGCTGTATTCCACACCGGAAAAGGCCTTTCTGAATGCCGGCCTGTGCTCGAAAAAGGCCGGCAAGCTGAATGATGCCGAGCTTTATCTCAAGCGCGCGCTGGTGGTGCAGCCCAAGATGCCGGAAGCCCTGCTGGGCATGGCGGAGCTGAGCTATGCCAGGGCGGATTATGCAGGCGCAAAATCGCATTTCATTCGCTATTCCCAGGAAGTTCAGGATATGCCGCCTGCCAGCCTGCTGCTGGCAGCCCGCATCGAACGAAAATTGGGCAATCGCAATGCCGAAGCCAGTTACAGGATGCAACTTCGCAATCGTTTCCCGGACTCACGGGAGACCCAGTTAATATTGAGTGGTGAGTAAATGGATAATCAGCAGGAAAACCAGGTAATGGGCGGGAATGATGCAGCGCCGCAAAAATTCAGCGTAGGCGCTGTTTTGCGTGAGGCACGTGAGCAACAGGGGTTGAGCGTGGCCGATGTGGCCAATCGCATCAAGTTTGCGCCGCGCCAGATTGAAGCCATGGAGGCGGATGACTATGCGCAGCTGCCGGAGGCCACTTTTGTGCGCGGCTTCGTGCGCAGTTATGCGCGTCTGCTGGAAGTCGATGCAGCGCCCTTGCTGGCAGCCTTGCCGCAAACCCATGTGCAACAGGCTGCACCTGCACCCGAGAAAAAGGCGATAGAAGTTCCGTTCCCATCTGTTCTGGCGGCTCGTCAAGCCAACATCATGTGGTTTGCGGGCGCACTGCTAGTCGCGCTGTTGCTGTTCATCCTGTCGCGCATGCACGACAGCGTGACAACGACCTCTACGCAGCCGGTTGTCCAGAGCAATGTAGAGACACAGGAGCTGGCCCTGCCTACTGCTTCTGCACCGGTGGCGGACGCCATGACGGCGCAGGTGGCTGCCGTGGCGCCGACCCAGGCTGGCCCAGCCGCCGGGCCGGCTGCTGTCGCCGTACCTGCTAAGGCAGCTCAGACAGTGCAGCCCACTGGCAAGTCTGCTGCTGAGAAGTCGGCCAAGGAGATGTCGCCCGTCCAGAAGCAGGGCGGTGATAAGGCGCTTGCCGAAAGCAAGGCTGCGGCGCAGCCGGTCAAGCTAAAGAAACCCGCGCAGGAACTGGTTGGTCCGCCCTTGCCGATGGCGCAAAAGCCTGCCGTTGCGGCCAGCGCTGTGTCTGCTGCAGGCCAGGCCGTTGCTGATGGCCAGCAGGTCGCAGTGCGCATGTCATTTGATGAGGAGTCCTGGGTCGACGTCAAGGACGGCACCGGGCGTCTCATGCTGTCGCGCTTGAATCGTGCCGGCAGCCTGGTGCGCATGTCGGGCGTGGCGCCGATCTCGATCTCGATCGGGCATGCCAAGGGCGTGCATGTGTACTACAAGGGCAAGGAAATCAATCTGGCGCCGCATACCAACGGGGAAAAGGCCCGTCTGGTACTGGAGTGACGATGAGCCAATCTCCGATTTCGCGCCGTCCGGCGCGGTGCGTCATGGTGGGCAATATTGCGGTGGGCGGCGATGCGCCGGTCGTGGTGCAGTCCATGACCAATACCGATACGGCCGATGCGCAGGCTACGGCCCAGCAGGTGTATGAGTTGGCCAGGGCCGGCTCCGAGCTGGTGCGCATCACCGTCAATACGTCGGAAGCCGCAGCACAGGTGCCTTACATTCGCGAGAAACTGGATGCCCTGGGCTGTGACGTGCCGCTGGTGGGTGATTTCCACTACAACGGACATCGCCTGTTGACCGAGTTTCCGGACTGCGCGCAGGCGCTGGCCAAATACCGCATCAATCCGGGCAATGTCGGGCGCAATCGCAAGGGCGAAGACCAGTTCGCCATGATGATCGACGTGGCCAACCGCTACAACAAGCCGGTGCGTATCGGCGTCAACTGGGGCAGCCTCGATTCCGACCTGATCGTGCGCATGATGGACGAGAACGCCAGGCTGGCACAGCCGCGTCCCGCCGCGGAAGTGACGCGCGAAGCGCTGGTGGTATCCGCGCTGGACAGCGCCAAGCGTGCCGAAGCGCTGGGTTTGGGGCGTGACCGCATTATTCTGTCGTGCAAGGTGAGCGATGTGCAGGACCTGATCATGGTATACCGCGATCTCGCGCGCCGCTGCGATTATCCGCTGCATCTCGGGCTGACCGAGGCAGGCATGGGGTCCAAAGGTATCGTGGCCTCGACCGCGGCTCTGGCCGTGCTGCTGCAGGAAGGCATAGGCGACACCATACGCGTGTCGCTGACGCCGGAGCCGGGCGGTGCACGCACGCAGGAAGTGGTGGTGGCGCAGGAGATTCTGCAGACCATGGGCTTGCGTGCATTCTCGCCGATGGTGACTGCCTGCCCGGGCTGCGGCCGCACTACCAGCACTGTGTTCCAGGAGCTGGCGCAGAGCATTCAGTCCTATCTGCGTGCGCAGATGCCGGTGTGGCGCGAGCAGCATGCCGGCGTCGAGGAAATGACCGTGGCGGTGATGGGCTGCGTGGTGAACGGCCCGGGCGAGAGCAAGCTGGCCAATATCGGCATCAGCCTGCCGGGCACGGGGGAAACGCCCGCTGCGCCGGTGTATGTCGACGGCGAGAAGGTGGTGACCCTGCGCGGCGACAACATTGCCGAAGAGTTCAAGAAAATCGTGGACGACTATGTCGTGCGCAAGTATGCGCGGCGTGACCCGGGCAATCCAGCCAAACCGGCCGCAAAAATTATCCCGCTTCAGTCAGTCTGACCAGGAATTATGAGTAACCCCACTTTGCAGGCCGTTCGCGGCATGAATGACATTTTGCCGGACGAGGCACAGCTGTGGCTGTGGTTCGAGGATACCGTGCGCGACTGGCTGGAAGCCTACGGCTATCGCAACATCCGCATGCCGCTGGTGGAACCGACCGCGCTGTTCAAGCGCGCCATCGGCGAGGTGACCGATATCGTCGAGAAGGAGATGTACAGCTTCGAAGACAGTCTCAATGGTGATCACCTGACGCTGCGCCCCGAAGGCACTGCGTCCTGCGTGCGCGCCGTGCTGCAGCACAACCTGCTGTACAATGCGCCGCAACGTCTTTACTACAGCGGCCCGATGTTCCGCCATGAGCGCCCGCAGAAGGGGCGCTACCGCCAGTTTCACCAGATCGGCGTGGAGGCTCTGGGCTTTGCCGAAGCCGAGATCGACGCCGAGCAGATCCTGATGTGCGCGCGGCTGTGGCGCAAGCTGGGCCTGCGCGACGTCACGCTGCAGCTGAATACGCTGGGCGACGCGGCCGCACGCAAGCAACATCGGGACAAGCTGATCGCCTATTTCGAACAGCATGCACAGGGGCTGGATGCGGATGCCACACGGCGTCTGCACAGCAATCCCTTGCGCATCCTGGACAGCAAGAATCCGGACATGCAGGCGCTGATCGCCGGCGCCCCCAAGCTGATGGATGAGCTGGATGACGCGGCCTTGCTGCACTTCGAAGCGGTGCAGAGCATCCTCAAGCAGCATGGCGTGGCCTACGAGATCAATCCGCGCCTGGTGCGCGGGCTGGATTACTACAATCGCACCGTGTTTGAGTGGGTGACTACGCGCCTGGGCGCGCAGGGCACCATTTGTGCGGGCGGCCGCTACGACGGCCTGATCGAGCAGATCGGCGGCAAGCCGGCCGCTGCCAGCGGTTTTGCCATGGGCGTGGAACGCCTGCTGGCACTGCTGCAGGAGGATGGCATGGCTGCACCGGCGATGCCGCTGGATGTGTATGTGGTACATCAGGGCGAGCTGGCTGATGCTCAGGCTGGCATGCTGGCCGAACAGTTGCGCGACCAGGGCTTGCGCGTGGTGCTGCATTGCGGCGGCGGCAGCTTCAAGTCGCAGATGAAAAAGGCGGACGCCAGCGGTGCGCAGCTTGCCCTGATCCTCGGCGACGACGAGGTGCAGGCGCAACAGGCCACCCTCAAGCCGCTGCGCGGTGCCGGCGAGCAGGTGCGTGTGGCGCAGAACGAATTGGCAGCAAAAATTGGCAAACTGATTAACAAGGGGTAGAACGATGTCGACACTCGATTTGCAGGAACAGGAACAGGTTGATGCGCTGAAGGCGTGGTGGAAGGATAACGGCAGATGGCTGATCACCGTGCTGGTGGTGGCTGTGCTGGGATTTGTCGGCATGCAGTACTGGAACAAGTACCAGGCGGGGCAGGCTGCAGAAGCGGCAACCCTGTATGGCGAGGTGATCAAGCAGGTGGCCAGCAATGACCCCAAGCGCATCAATGATGCGGTGACGGCACTGGTGGACCGCTATGGCCGCACCGCCTATGCGCCGCGTGCGCAACTTCTGGCGGTGCAGGCCAACCTGCAGGCACGTGACGTTGCGCGAGCCAAGAGCGAGCTGCAGTGGGTGATTGATCACGCCAGCGAAAGCGGCCTGCAGGATACGGCACGCCTCAAATATGCCAGCCTGCTGCTGGATGAAAAGGACTATGCGGGTGCCATGAAGCTGCTCGACGCGACCCATCCGGAGGCCTTTGTCGGGTTGTACGCTGATCTCAAGGGCGATGTGCTGAACGCCCAGGGCAAGACCGAAGAAGCGCGTGCCGCCTACAAGATGGCCTTCGAAAAGACCGATCCCAGCAGTATGTACCGCAACCTGATCCAGATGAAGCTCGATGCGCTGGGAGGCGCTAAATGATCTTGCGCCATGGCGCGTGGCTGCTGCTGTCGGCTCTGCTGGCGGGATGTTCCTCGGGGAGCAAGCAGCTTACCCGCGAGCCGGCCGAGCTGACCAGTTACAGGCCAAGCGCCAAGATTGTGGTGCGCTGGCAGTATGACTACCTCAATGATGCAGAGCGCAGTGTGCTGCAGCCTGCAGTCACATCAGAGGGCGTGTTTGTAGCTAGTGCGCGCGGCGAATTGATGCGCCTTGATCGCGCCAATGGCAACCGACTGTGGCAAATCAACAGCGGCTTCCATATTTCCGGTGCTGTCGGTTCTGGTGATGGGCTGGTGCTGGTGGGGGGCGAGAAGGGCGATGTGGCCGCCTATGAAATGGATGGCAAGCTGCGCTGGAAAACGCTGGTTTCCAGCGAGGTATTGAGTGCACCCCAGATCGCCAATGGCATGGTGGTTGTGCGCACCGGCGACGGTCGCATCACCGCCCTGAGTGCGCAGGATGGCAAGCGCCAGTGGTTGTATGAGCGTCCTACGCCGGCACTGGTGGTGCGTAACCACGCGGGCGTTAGGATACAGCGCGGCATTGTGTATGCCGGCTTCGCGGCAGGCAAACTTGTCGCCATCAGGCTGGATAATGGCGCGCTGCTGTGGGAATCTGCGGTGTCGCAGCCACGCGGCACGACCGAGCTGGAGCGTATCAGCGACATTACCAGCATTCCTGAGGCAGATGACGAAGAGGTGTGCGCAGTGGCGTTTCAAGGGCGCCTGACCTGTTTTGACATTGCGCAGGGGGCTGCCATGTGGAGTCGCGACATCTCCAGCGACAAGGGGATGACGCTGCTGCGTAAATTCATTTATGTGACCGATGCCAGCGGCGCTGTGCTGGCGCTGGACAAGAGCAGCGGCAGTGCGTTGTGGAAGAACGACCAGCTGTACATGCGCGATGTGACTGCACCCGTAGTAGTGGGTGATTACGTGCTGGTCGCCGACTACAAGGGCTATGTGCACGCCATGAATCGTGAAGACGGTGATCTGGTTGCGCGCATTCGCACCGAGAACAGTCCCATCCTGACGGCCCCGGTGACGGACGGCGACGGCGTGGTGGTGCAGACACGCGCCGGCGGTGTCTATTCACTCGCCATTCATTAACTCGAGAATTACATCATGTTGCCCACGCTGGTTCTGGTAGGTCGTCCGAATGTGGGCAAGTCCACTTTATTCAATCGTCTGACGCGTTCGCGCGACGCCCTGGTGGCCGACCTGCCGGGACTGACGCGCGATCGCCACTACGGTCGCGGCCGCGTGGGCAATCGCCCCTATCTGGTGGTCGATACGGGCGGTCTGGAGCCGGTGGCCAAGGAAGGCATCCTGCACGAGATGGCCAAGCAGACGCGCCAGGCAATCGACGAGGCTGATCTCGTGCTGTTCCTGGTGGATGGTCGCCAGGGGCTGACGCCGCAGGACAAGCTGATTGCCACGCAGCTGCGCAAGACCGGCCGTCCGGTGCTGTTGCTCGTCAACAAGGCCGAAGGCATGCAGCGCATGCGCGTCGTCAGCGACTTCTACGAACTTGGCCTGGGCGAGCCGCTGCCGGTTTCATCCGCGCACGGGGACAATGTAACTGAAGTGATCGAGCTGGCCTTGCAGGAACTGCCTGAGCCGACAGGTGAAGAAGAGCATGCGGACGATCATCCCAAGCTGGCCATCGTCGGACGCCCCAACGTGGGCAAGTCCACCCTGGTCAACGCCATCCTGGGCGAAGAGCGCGTGATTGCGTTCGACCAGCCCGGCACCACGCGTGACAGCATCTATATCGATTTCGAGCGCGAAGGCCGCCAGTACACCATCATCGACACCGCCGGCGTGCGCCGGCGCGGCAAGATCGATGAGGCGATCGAGAAGTTCTCCGTGGTCAAGACCATGCAGGCGATCGAAGACGCCAACGTGGTGGTGCTGGTGGTGGACGCGCGCGACCAGATCACCGAGCAGGATGCCCACTTGGCCGATTTCGTGCTGCAGGCCGGGCGCGCACTGGTGCTGGCGGTGAACAAGTGGGATGGCCTGGACGATTACAAGCGCGACACCGCGAAGCGCGATATCGAGCGCAAGCTGCACTTCCTCGATTTCGCCAAGCACCACTATATTTCCGCGCTGCGCGGCAACGGCGTGCCCGCCCTGCTGAAGTCGGTGAACGAGGCCTATGCGGCGGCCATGGCCAAGCTGCCAACCCCCTTGCTGACGCGCGTGCTGATGGATGCCATCGACAAGCAGCAGCCCCCGCGCGGCGCGATTTTCCGTCCCAAGATGCGCTATGCGCACCAGGGCGGCAGCAACCCGCCGCTGATCGTGGTGCACGGCAGCGCACTGGACAAGGTGCCGGACAGCTATCGCCGCTATCTGGAAAAAACGTTCTGCGAAGCCTTCAAGCTGCAGGGCACGCCGCTCAGGGTTGAATTCAAGTCCGGCAAGAACCCGTTTGCCGACAAGAAGCCGCGTCCGCTGACTGAAAGCGAGCAGCGCGCAGCGCACCGCGCCCGCATCCGGGGGCGTCGCCTGTATGGCCGATGAACACTGGCGATTCGTACTGAATTCCAGTAAAGTTAGGCCCCCACGTTACTAGAAGAAGAGCAAAATGAGCGCAAAAGGGCAACAATTACAAGACCCGTTCCTGAATGCATTGCGCAAGGAACATGTGCAGGTGGCCATTTACCTGGTGAACGGCATCAAGTTGCAGGGCCAGGTGGAATCCTTTGACCAATATGTCGTGCTGCTGAAAAACACCATTACCCAGATGGTCTACAAGCACGCTATCTCAACTATCGTCCCCGCACGCGCCGTTTCCATTCCGTACGACGCCGACTAATGCAGGAAACATCGGCCGCGACAAACACGGCGGTATTGGTCAGCCTGGATTTCGGCGAGCCGGACTACGCAGAAAGCCGTGAAGAGCTGCGTCTGCTGGCTGAAAGCGCCGGGGTCCAGACAGTTGCACTGATCGAAGGCAAGCGCCAGCGCCCCGATTCCGCCCTGTTTGCCGGCAGCGGCAAGGTGGATGAAATCGCCCTCCTGGTGGAAGAACAAGAAATCCCCCTGGTCATCTTCAATCACGATCTCAGCCCGGCGCAGATGCGCAATCTGACGACTCGCCTGAATACCCGCGTGATCGACCGCACCATGCTGATCCTGGACATTTTTGCGCTGCGCGCGCAAAGCCATGAAGGCAAGCTGCAGGTGGAGCTTGCCCAGCTCAAGTACCTTTCCACACGCCTGGTCGGCATGAATACCGACATGGGCCAGCAGAAGTATGCGGTAGGCGCGCGTGGCCCGGGTGAGACCCAGCTGGAGCTGGATCGACGCAAGCTGGATCGGCGCGTGCAGCTGCTGCGTGAGCGCCTGGAAAAGCTGCGCCGCCATCGCCAGGTGCAGCGCCGCGCACGCAACCGCTCGGAAGTGCTGTCCGTTTCCATCGTGGGCTATACCAATGCCGGCAAGTCCACGCTGTTCAACCGTCTGACTCACGCCAATGTGTATGCCGCCAACCAGCTGTTTGCCACGCTGGACACCACGGCGCGCAGGGTGTTCATCGAGAGCACGGCGACCGCGGCAGAGGGGCAGGAAGATGCGGCGCGCGCGCAGCGTGGCAGCGAGGTCGTGCTGTCAGATACGGTCGGGTTTATCCGCCATCTGCCGCATGGCCTGGTGGCGGCGTTTCGCGGCACCCTGGAAGAAACCGCCCAGGCCGACTTGCTGCTGCATGTGGTGGATGTAAACAGCGCGGAACGGCAGAGCCAGATTGCCGAGGTCAACAAGGTCTTGCAGGAGATCGGCGCGCACAACATCCCGCAGATCCTGGTGTTCAACAAGATTGACCTGCAAGGCTTGCCCGCGGCTGTGAAGCGCGATGAGTATGGTAAAATAAACAATATTTATCTTAGCGCCAGGACGGGCGAAGGCCTGGATGAATTGCGCGGGGCAATTGCCGAGTTTCGCGATATGCCGGCCGCGACTGCCCAGGTGGAAGAGTGGCACCCCCTCAATGACAACTGAATGACTTGAAGGCAGGATGAACAATGGGACTGAATGACCCGCAGTGGGGCAATAAAAACAGTGGTGGCCCGCCTGATCTGGAAGAGCTGATGCGCAATTTCAACCGGAAGCTGAATGCCATGTTCGGCCGCTCCGGCGGTGGATCGTCCGGTGGCGGCAGCAGCGGCGCCTCGAATAACATGGGCGGGATCGGCCTGGTGGTGGTGATCGTGCTCCTGCTGTGGATTGCCAGCGGTTTCTACATTGTGGACGCCAGCCAGCGTGGCGTGGTGCTGCGCTTCGGCAAATACGTCGAGGCGACCCAGCCGGGACCGCGCTGGCACATTCCGTTCCCGGTCGAGACGGTGGAAGTGGTCAACCTGAGCCAGGTGCGCACGGTCGAGGTCGGCTACCGCGAGAATGTAAAGAACAAGATCCTGAAAGAATCGCTGATGCTGACGGACGATGAAAACATCATCGACATCCAGTTTGCTGTGCAGTATTTCCTGAAGGACCCGGCCGAATACCTGTTCAACAACCGCGCGCCGGATGAAAACGTGCGCCAGGCGGCCGAAACCGCCATTCGTGAAGTGGTAGGCAAGAACAAGATGGACTTCGTTCTGTATGAAGGCCGTGAGCAGGTCGCTGCCAACACCACCAAGCTGATCCAGGACATCCTGGACCGTTACAAATCCGGTATCGTCGTGAGCAAGGTGACCATGCAGAATGCGCAACCGCCCGAGCAGGTGCAGGCGGCCTTTGACGATGCAGTGAAGGCTGGCCAGGATCGCGAGCGCCAGAAGAATGAAGGCCAGGCCTATGCCAACGATGTGGTGCCCAAGGCCAAGGGTGCGGCAGCGCGCCTGCTGCAGGAGGCAGAGGGTTACAAACAGCGCGTGATTGCGACTGCGGAAGGTGATGCCAGCCGCTTCAAACAGATTCTGGTCGAGTATGAAAAGGCGCCCGGCGTGACCCGCGAGCGTTTGTACATTGACATGATGCAACAGGTACTGACCAACAGCAGCAAGGTGCTGGTGGATCAGAAGAGCGGCAGCAGCAATCTGCTGTACCTGCCTCTGGACAAGCTGATCCAGAGCACCAATCCGGCGTCCGCTGCCGATATGGCAGCCAAGCAGGCCGCAGAGTCGGCAGCGGCATCTGCCGTGCCTGCGCCAGACAGCGGGGCAGGGCATTTGCGCGAGTCCTTGCGCAGCCGTGAGAGGGAGTCCAGATAATGAACAGCAAAACAACCAATTTTCTGCTGATCGGCGTTGTTGTCCTGGTCCTGTTGAGCATGAGTGTGTTTGTGGTGGATCAGCGCCAGACCGCCATCGTGTTCCAGCTGGGCGAGGTGGTCAGCGTCAAGACCACGCCCAACCTGTATTTCAAGCTGCCCCTGATACAGAACGTGCGCTATTTTGATTCGCGCATCCTGACCCTGGACAGCCAGACGCCGGAAACCTTCATTACGGCCGAGAAGAAAAACGTGCTGGTCGATTCATTCGTCAAATGGCGCATCGCGGATGTGAAGCAGTATTACATCAGCGTCGGCGGGGATGAGGCGCGAGCCCAGACCCGTCTGATGCAGACGGTGAATGCCAGCATGCGCGAAGAGTTCGGCAAGCGCACCATTCATGAAGTCATCTCCGGCGAGCGGGAGAAGGTCATGGAGGTATTGCGCGAAAAGGCTGACACCGATGCACAGAAGATCGGCGTGCAGGTGCTGGATGTACGTCTGAAGCGTGTCGATTACACCCCGGAAATCAGTGAATCGGTCTATCGCCGCATGGATGCCGAGCGCAAGCGGGTTGCCAACGAGCTGCGCGCCACGGGTAACGCCGAGAGCGAAAAGATCCGCGCCGATGCCGACCGTCAGCGCGAGGTAACGCTGGCCGTGGCCTATCGCGATGCGCAGAAGACCAAGGGCGAGGGAGATGCCAGGGCTGCCGCAATCTATTCTGCCGCCTATGGGCGAAATTCGGAGTTCTATGCCTTCTACCGCAGTCTTGAAGCCTACAAGCAGAGCTTCAAGAACAAGAGTGACGTGATGGTGCTGGATCCCAGCTCATCCTTCTTCAAGTACCTGAAGGGCGCGAACAAGTCGGCCAAGTGAAATGGTTGAATATTGGCTGACGGCTCTGGGTTTGATGCTGGTGATAGAGGGGCTAATGCCCTTCATGTTCCCGGCGGTCTGGCGTGAAGCGTTGCGCAAGCTGATTCAATATCAGGATGGGCAAACGCGCTTTATCGGACTGACCCTGATGCTGACGGGCCTGTTGTTGATTTACTGGGTGAAATAATGCCGAATTGGTTGTTGCCGGAATACATACAGGACATGCTGCCGGAAGAGGCATGGCATGTCGAATCCATGCGCAACAGCGTGCTGGAATTGCTGCGGCGCTCCGGCTATCAGCTGGTTGCGCCACCGTTGCTGGAATACGCCGAATCGTTGCTGATCAGTGACAGCCACGACATGGACCTGCGCACCTTCAAGCTGGTCGACCAGCTGAGCGGACGCACGCTCGGCCTGCGCGCCGACATCACGCCGCAGGTGGCGCGCATCGATGCGCACCTGCTCAACCACCAGGGTGTGACGCGCCTGTGCTATGCCGGCAGCGTGCTGCATACCCAGCCGGCCGGCCTGATGCGCACGCGCGAGCTGCTGCAGATCGGCGCCGAACTGTATGGCCACCGCGGCCTGGAGAGCGACCTGGAGGTGCAGCAGCTGCTGCTGCAATCACTGGCTGCGCTGGGCATCTCCGGCGTCCATCTGGACCTGGGGCATGTGGCGATCTTCCGCGCCCTGGTCAGGCAGGCGGGCGTGACGGCAGAGCTGGAGACTGCTCTGTTTGGGGCATTGCAGCGCAAGGACGTGCCCAGCCTGCGCGGCCTGATCGCCGGCTTGCCGCAGGCGATCCAGACGGCGGTGCTGGCCCTGCCGGAGCTGTATGGTGGCGTGGAAGTGCTGCAGCGGGCGCGCAAAGTGTTGCCGGACAATGCCGAAATCAACGCGGCCTTGCAGGAGCTGGAACAGGCGGCAACCCGCCTGCAGCCGCTGGCACACAGCGTGGGCATCGATCTGGCCGAGTTGCGCGGCTACCATTACCACAGCGGCATGGTGTTTGCGGCGTATCACGCCGGCAGCCACGATGCGATTGCGCTCGGCGGCCGCTATGATGACATGGGCAGGAGCTTCGGCCGCGCCCGCCCGGCGACCGGCTTCAGCATGGATCTGCGCCAGCTGCATGGCCTGCTCGCACCGCAGGTGCAGCCCAAGGGCGTCCTGGCGCCGCATGGAGCCGACCCGGCGCTGCAGGCTGCGATAGGCAAACTGCGCAATGAGGGCAATGCCGTGGTTGTCGACCTGCTCGGCCAAGCTTCTGCGCAACATGAATTGAACTGCGACCGCCAGCTGGTGCTGCGTAACGGCGACTGGGTAGTGGTCGGGTTAACATCGTAATATTCTTGGAACTGAAAATCAGGGACCTGCAATGGCAAAGAACGTCGTAGTAATCGGTACACAATGGGGAGACGAAGGCAAGGGCAAGATCGTCGACTGGCTGACAGACCATGCACAGGGCGTGGTGCGGTTCCAGGGCGGCCACAATGCCGGCCATACACTGGTTGTCGGCGGCAAGAAGACCGTGCTGCACCTGATTCCCTCCGGCATATTGCGTGAAAACGTGATGTGCTATGTCGGCAACGGCGTGGTGCTGTCACCAGAGGCGCTGCTGAAGGAAGTCGATGGTCTGGAAGCGCAGGGCGTGAATGTCACGGCGCGCCTGCGCATTTCCGAAGCCTGCCCCTTGATCCTGCCATACCATGTGGCGCTGGACCAGGCACGCGAGCTGGCCAAGGGCAAAGGCAAGATCGGCACCACCGGTCGCGGCATCGGTCCGGCATATGAGGACAAGGTTTCGCGCCGCGGTGTGCGCTTGCAGGACCTGTTCCATCGCAAGAAGCTGGCAGCCAAGCTGGGCGAGATCCTGGATTACCACAACTATGTCCTGAAGCATTACTTCAAGACGCAGACCGTCGATTTCGAGAAGACCCTGGAACAGGCGCTATCCTACGCCGAGCGCATCAAACCGCTGGTGATGGACGTGCCGCGCGCGCTATATGACGCCAACAAGGCAGGGCAGAACCTGCTGTTTGAAGGCGCGCAGGGCACCCTGCTGGACATCGACCACGGCACCTATCCCTTCGTCACTTCCAGCAACTGTATCTCCGGTGCTGCCTGTGCCGGCAGCGGCGTGGGCCCGCAGTCCCTGCATTATGTGCTGGGCATCACCAAGGCCTATACCACCCGTGTGGGCTCGGGTCCGTTCCCGACCGAGTTGTACGATGCGGAAAGCAAGCAGGATCCGGCCGGCAAGCATATGGCGGAGAAGGGCCATGAGTTCGGCTCCACCACCGGCCGCGCCCGCCGCTGTGGCTGGTTTGACGCGGCTGCGCTGAAGCGTTCGATCCAGATCAATGGCGTTTCCGGCCTGTGCGTGACCAAGCTGGACGTGCTGGATGGCGTGCCGGAGTTGCGCATGTGCGTGGGCTACAGAATCGACGGGCAGTTTACGGACATCCTGCCGGTAGGCGCGGATGCGCTGGAAGGCTGCGAGCCGGTTTACGAGGAACTGCCGGGCTGGAGCGGCAGCACCGTAGGGGTCAAGCGCTACGAGGACTTGCCGCCGCAGGCACGCAAGTACCTGGAGCGCATGGCGGAGATCTGTGGTGTGCCGGTGGACATGATTTCGACCGGACCGGATCGCGATGAAACCATCGTGATGCGCCACCCGTTTGAGGCCTAATCTCAATTGGCCGGAATCTGTCTTGCCGTAGCTGCAAACCAGAACGCGCACTGCCCAACAGGCAGTGCGCATTTGTTTTTAACGACGTGGCAAAATGCCAACGCAGCAGCGAATTCGGGAGTTGATGCGATTATGTTGAAAGATCGGCGATTCGCCGGGGGTACTACTGAAGCATGGTGCCCAGAAGAGGACTCGAACCTCCACACCTTGCGGCACACGGACCTGAACCGTGCGCGTCTACCAATTCCGCCATCTGGGCATTGCATTGCTGAGGGCGCGTACTTTAATTGCTATAGAAAGTTCTGTCAATGACAAATAAGAAAAAAAATATTCGAGCCCTGGATCCTTACCTGGAAAGAGAGCGCGAACAGTACGAACATCCCCTGCCAAGCCGGGAATATATCCTGCAGATTCTGACCGAGCACGGGGCTCCGATCGACCAGGAAGACCTGTGCGCGCTGTTGCACATCGAGCTGGACGAGGAGGAGCTGTTCCTGCGCCGCCTGCGCGCCATGGAGCGCGATGGCCAAATAATGCGCAACCGCAAGCGCGCCATCTGCATCATGGAGAAGCTGGACCTGATCAAGGGCAAGGTGCTCGGCCATCCGGACGGCTTCGGCTTCCTGGTGCCGGAGGATGGCAGCCAGGACCTGATGCTGAGCGCCAAGGAGATGCACAAGGTGCTGCACGGGGATACGGTCATGGCGCGTGTGGCGGGAACCGACCGCCGCGGCCGGCGCGAGGCATCCATTGTCGAGGTGCTGGACCATGCCACCAAGCGTCTGGTGGGCCGTCTGTATGAGGAACACGGCATCCTGTTTGTGGTGGCCGAGAACCGCCGCATCAGCCAGGACATCCTGGTGGCCCCGGGCGAGCACAGCGGTGCGCAGCCCGGCCAGGTGGTGATGCTTGAGATCATGCAGCAGCCCAGCAAGCACGCGCAGCCGATCGGCCGCATAGTGGAGGTGCTGGGCAACTATGCGGATCCGGGCATGGAAATCGAGATTGCCCTGCGCAAGCATGACCTGCCCAACGAATTCCCTCATGATGCCAAGCATCAGGCCGAGAGCTTTGCGCAGGACGTGCGCCCGGAAGATTACGCGGGGCGCGAGGACGTGCGTCACCTGCCATTGGTGACGATAGATGGCGAAACCGCCCGCGATTTCGACGACGCGGTATATTGCGAGCCCAGCGGTTCCGGTTTCCGCCTGGTCGTTGCGATTGCCGACGTCAGCTCCTACGTGAAATCCGGCGATGCGCTCGACCGCGAGGCCCTGAACCGCGGCAACTCGGTGTATTTCCCCCGCCGCGTGATCCCCATGCTGCCGGAGGAGCTCTCCAACGGCCTGTGTTCGATCAACCCGAACGTCGAGCGTCTGTGCATGGTCTGCGACATGCAGATCAGCAGCGCCGGAGAAATCGAGCGCTACCGCTTCTACCCTTCGGTGATGTATTCCCACGCGCGCCTGACCTATACCCAGGTGGCCGACATGCTGGCCAATCCGCAGGGCGACGCAGCACAGCAGTTTGCCGCCGTGCTCCCGCACATCAACCACCTGTATACCCTGTTCCAGACCCTGTTGCAGGCGCGCGAGAAGCGCGGCGCGATCGATTTCGAAACCGTTGAAACGCAGATGATCTTCAACGGGCAAGGCAAGATCGAGCGCATCGTGCCTGTGGTCCGCAACGATGCGCATCGCCTGATCGAGGAGTGCATGCTGGCGGCCAACGTCTGTGCGGCGGGCTTCCTGCACGAACATGAGCACCCGGTGCTGTACAGGGTGCATGAAGGGCCCACGCCGGAGAAGCTGGAAGCCGTGCGCGAATTCTTTAAGGAATTCGGCCTGCAGCTGGGCGGGGGCGATGAGCCGGAGGCAGCGGATTACTCCAGGCTGCTCAAAGAGATCAAGGGACGCCCGGATGCTGGCCTGCTGCAGACCGTGATGCTGCGCTCGCTGCGCCAGGCTCGCTACTGCCCGGACAACGTCGGCCACTTCGGTTTGGGCTACGAGGCCTACGCTCATTTCACTTCCCCCATCCGCCGCTATCCCGACCTGCTGGTACATCGCGCCATCAAGGCGGTGCTGCAGGGCAAGCAGTACAAGCCGCAGGACAAATGGGATGCCCTGGGCGAGCACTGCTCCCAGACCGAGCGCCGCGCCGATGAGGCCACGCGCGACGTGGAAGCCTGGCTCAAGTGCTTCTACATGCGCGACCACCTCGGCAGCGTATTCGAGGGCACCATCTCCTCCGTCACCGGCTTCGGCCTGTTCGTTGCCCTGGACGATCTCTATGTGGAAGGCCTGGTGCATGTCTCCGAACTGGGCTCGGACTATTTCCACTTTGACCCTGCCAAGCACCAGATGCTGGGCGAACATACCGGCAAGCGCTATCGCCTCGGCGACCGCGTGCGTGTGAGGGTGGTGCGGGTGGACATGGAAAGCACCAAGATCGACTTCGTGCTGGAAAGCGTGCCGCAGGCCAGTGCGCCTGCCGGCCTGGATGCCGACAAGCTCGGCGCCTGGGGAGAGACCCCGCATGCACCTGCGCCCAAGAAAGGCAAGAAGGACAAGGGTCATCACCATGGCTGAGACCCGCATCATTCACGGTTTTCACGCGGTGACCGGCCGTATCCGGCAGAACGCTGACGGCGTGCTGGAAGTCTATGTGGACACGCAGCGCCGCGACCCACGCGCAAGAGAGCTGCTCAAGCTGGCGGAATCGCAGGGCGTGCGCATCGTGCCGGTGGACAGCAAGCGCCTGGACGGCATGACCGGCAATACGCGTCATCAGGGCGTGGCGGCGCGAGTGGCGGCCACCCAGCGTGTGCAGCATCTGGATGATGTGCTGGATACCCTGCAGGAGCCGGCCTTGCTGCTGGTTCTGGATGGTGTGCAGGACCCGCATAACCTGGGCGCCTGCCTGCGCAGCGCCGATGCGTTTGGCGTGCACGCGGTGATCGCGCCCAAGGATCGCGCCGTCGGCCTCAATGCCACGGTGGAGAAGGTGGCGTGCGGTGCCGCTGACACGGTGCCGTACATCACCGTGACCAACATCTCGCGCACCCTGCGCGAGTTGCAAGAGCGCGACATCTGGGTGGTGGGGGCGGATGGGGAGGCAGACACCAATCTGCACCAGTTCCAGCACACCGGCGCAATGGCCTGGGTGCTGGGCGCCGAAGGTGAGGGACTGCGTCGCCTGACGAAGGAAACCTGCGACCAGCTGGTGCGCATCCCCATGCTGGGCAGCGTGGAAAGCCTGAACGTCTCGGTCAGTACCGGTATCTGCCTGTTTGAGTCACGCCGCCAGCGCGCAGCCGCTGTCCGCTGACATCCGGCTCAGGCGATCGCGTCGGGTTCGGACACCTGCACGCGATTGCCGCCGGCGCTGCTGGCCTGCTGCAGGGCCGTTTCGGCGCGCTGCAGCAATTTTTCCAGGCTGTCGAAGCCGCCGTGGATGGTTGTCACCCCGATGCTGACCTTGAATTCCACGCGCTCCTCCTGCGCTGTCCTCGGCCGCAGCAGCAATGGCTGCGCCGCGATACGCTGGCGTATGCGTTCAGCCAGCTGGCCCGCATCCGCAATGGATGTGCTGGGGGTGACCACCAGAATTTCGTTGGGGCCGTAGCGGGCGACCTCATCCGATTCCCGCAGATACTCATGCAACAGCTGCGCCACATGCATCAGCACCTCGTCGCCGATGCCCCGGCCATAGTGCTCGTTGATCCGTGCGAGATGGTCCACATTGAGCAGAAACACGGAGAGAGGAGTGTTGTAGCGTTGCGCACGCGCCACCTCTTCGACGAGCCTGCGTTCGATATGATGGTGGTTGTAGATGCCCAGCAGCGGATCGCTGACGCTTTCCTGCTGCAGCAGCTGATGCAATGCAGGCTGTACCGTAAAGGAGCAGAGCACCCATGTTGCGGCAGCGGCGCCACACAGCACTGCTGGCATGATCAGGTCATGCCAGTTCTTTTGTGTGTGCCAGACCGAGAAAAGATAGGCCAGGTAGGCTGCCACGCACACCAGCAGCAGGGCGGCAGCCGGGTATAGCCGGCTGCGGATGATGCGCAGGGGAGCGTGCAGGTAGAGACGCCGCAAGCGGAGCAGGACACTGGTCAGCAGGCCACAGCCAACAATGACCAGTACCGCAGCAGGCAAGGCAAACTTCAAAGAAACCGGCATCGCAGCTCCTGTTTGGTTGCCGGGCGTGCGCCCGGGTTTCAGGTATTTTTGCTAGTGTGCCTGTGCCGCTGAGATTCGGCAACCGGCAGTCCATGCTCGAAACGGTGTTGTCACTGGCCGGCAAGCTGGTTAAACTTCGCGGATTCCAGCCAGAATCAATGCATAAACTGGACAGTTCGATCGCGGAGTGTGCTAATGTTGCACCCATAGGCAACTTCAAGATTGCACAAGAGAAATTATGCGGAGGGGATATGCAGAAATATGAGTTTTCGATACGTACCCGTGATGGGCAAAAGATCGATTGCCTGCTCATCGGTGGCCGAGACCAGGCCGAGGCCGAGCGCAAGGTGACACAGATTTACCGCTATTGCGAAATCCTCAGTTGCGCGCTCAATAATGGCACTGCCAAACCATCAGATTCCGCGTCGGTTGAAGACATCCTGTCACTGATTGCCAAATAATCGATTCATTCGATTATCCCACCCTGTATCAGTTCTTCCAGCAACTCATCGTAATCCTTCGCCCCACGGCTGCTCGGGGCATGCTGGAATACAGTCTTGTTCAGTGCCGGACTTTCCGCCAGGCTGACATTTTCTGCAATGCGCGTACGGCAAACATCTTCACCGAATTTTTCCTCGGCCATCTTCAGCACTTCGCCCGACATGTTGCGGCGGGTGTCAAAACGCGTCAGCAGGTAGCGCCGCTTCACCCGACGCTTGAGCACCTGCTCCAACGCCTTCAGCGTCTTGTCGATCTGCACGGCCCCCTTGGCAGACAGGTAGTCCGCGGCAATGGGAACCACCAGGCAGTCGCAGGCGAAAATGGCATTCAGCGACAGCACACCGATCATGGGGCAGCAGTCGATGATCAGCGGATTGCCGGGGCCGCCCAGCTGCTCTGCCTTGATGTTGGTGTTGAGGCGGTTGACCACGTTGAATCCCTTGCCGAAGAGCGCATCAACCTTGGACAATTCGGCATGGGACGGAATGATGTGCATGCCATTGGGTGACTCGCGCACCAGTTCACGCAGCGGCCTGTTGCGCTGGAACAGGCTGAGCACGGTATCGTCGCCGGATTGCGCCGTGATGCCGGTAATCGCACTGAGTTGCGCCTGCGGATCCAGATCGATCGCGTGGGTGCTGCGTCCACTGCGGACAAGGGCTGCGGCGAGGTTGAGGGCTGTGGTCGTCTTGCCGACGCCACCTTTCTGATTAAAAACAGCAATGATGGTCATATCGGGACGTGATTCTATCTGAATTTGCGTCCCGACAGGCGTGAAACGCCGGGCTACGGTGCCTTGGCCAGCAATTCGCGCATCAGCAGCCCGGTGGTGGAAACACGAAGCTCCAGTTCGGCTGCCTGGGTCACCGGGATATAGGTGGCCGAACCATATTTGGCATCGAGGAGGGGCGCAAGGAAAGTGTGGCGTTCGCGCAGGCTGAACAGGTCGACCGGCCTGGGCTGTCCCAATGCATAAAGGGTGCGCGGAGAGTTGAGCTCCTGGGCAATCTCGCGATAGCGCCCGCCCACGCGGTCCAGCTCATAGCTGGTGTGCAGGCCGAATATGTTGGCAATGGGCTGCCATTTCAGGATGCGTGCGTCGACATAGATCTCGTCGCCGGCGATATTGAACTGGGCAGAGCGGCCGTCGGGGTAGCGGAAGGTCGCCGCGAAATGCTGCGGGCTGGTCGGCACCACGCTGATGCGTGCAGCCACCTCTTCATGGGTGAGTGCCTGGTAGCCCTGGATGCCGAAAGCAATCATGCCGGATATCACACCGCAGGCGATCAGCAGCAGGCTCAGCAGGGCCTGCACACTGAACGACAATATCTGTGCACGGAAGAGTGCCACCGTGCCGGTAACGACCAGGATGATGCCGATGACGCCGAACACCAGTGCGGCAATCAGAAACGGGGACTGGGAGAGTTGATCAAGCATGGGTCATCCCTTGCAGGCTGTTGGTTGGAGCGGAATTCATCCGCCTGAATGCAGTCGAGCCCACCTGGTGGGCTCGACACCGTCACGAGCGGCCATCATGCAGCAGCCGGGACGGGGGGCACATCGTGCCGGTACGATCAGTTACGTGTGTAAATGATGTTCTTGCTTGCGTTGTCGCAGTTACCCACAACCTTGCCAGCGGCCTTGGGAGCTTGCACGCCGGAAGCGGCGGCTGTGTTGGCATTGTCAGCAGGAACGATCTCGAGGCTGTAGGACTTGACTCCCTTGGCTTGCAGTTTGGCATCGATCTGGGCCTTGACGTCCTCGCAGGAAGCCATGGCCTGGAGGGAGAAGAAAGACAGAACTGCGAGAAGTGCATACTTGAGCATAACAAACTCCTTGTTGATGGAAAGAAGGATAATTCCTGTATTCGGCCAGGCAGCTTACCTGTTTCGCATAGCTGATTGACCCGAACTCTGCTACATCGCCATTACAGCAGCGCAAGTGTGCCTAGCAAAATGAATTTCGGCAAGCCCGAAAGGTTAAGCTACATCTCGATCACCTTGTACTGGCTGTTCCGGAACTGCGGCATGGCCATGCCGATATTGGCATTGATGTAAGTCGGATCCGCCACGGTATAGACCGTACCCTTATAGCTGAACATATCCCCCTCGGTCTTGCCGGGAAGCGCCACCGCAGTGGCCAGATGGCCGGGGTAAAGCAGTGCAACGACGCGCAGGTTGAGCAGGTTGCGCACCAGGTAGGCAAACAGGATGGCGCGGTCCTCGCAATCGGAATACGGGTAGTACAGCGTCTCTTCCGGCAGCATGACCTTCTCGTAATTGAACTGCTGGTCATCGGTCTGGTACCGGAACGCGGTCTGCACAAAGCGCAGCAGCAGGTTGGTCGCATCCTGCTCGCTGCGTCCCCTTAGCAGCGGTGCCAGCTGGGCCAGCAGCGCTGACGTGGCGGCGTCGCTGACTTGCGCCGTGAAATACACGGGATAGTCAGATTGCGGGTAGTGCGCGTAATAGGCAACCAGCGCCGGCTCGTACTCGGCTTCAATATTGTAGGTGTGACCATCGTAGCTGAAGCTCAGCGTGCGCTTCTTCACAGTGGCGGGCAGTAGCGGGTTTTCCGGAATGGCGAAGCTCAGCTGATGGTTGGCGTCGGGGTAGCTGCCCTTGAACGAATACAGCTTGCCCACATCGCTGAGGCGCCCGGTGGTGTCAAGGCAGTAGTAGGTCTTGTGCTCGTCCTTGAAGAAGGCGGTCTGGTAAACCATGTGGCTGACGGCCACCATCAGGTAAACGCGCTGATCGTTGTAGCCCACCTTGCAGTCATAGCCCAGCTTGGCCAGCAGGAACCAGCTCAGCAGTACTGACTCGCGCTCCTGCCCGTCATTGATCTGATGCGACAGTTTGTCGATCAGCAGGAAGGTGCCCCAGTCGTTCAGCTTCAGGCGCTTCTGCTGTTCCCTGAGCTGCGCCAGCAGCGGGTCGTAATCGGTCTTGCTGAGTTCGCTCCAGTACCTGCTGATGCCGTCCTGGTTGAGCGCGCTGAGCGGCTGGCGCGTTTTCGGGTCGTAGGCGAACCGGGCAGTCACGCCAAAGTATTCGATCTCGGCAATCTTCTTGCTCGGATCGAGCGGCAACTTTGGCTGGGGCGGCACCACCATGGGCGGCAGCGGCTTGACAGGTTCAGCCACGATGCGCGGCGGCTCCTTGGCAGGGGTGGGCGGAGCGGCCGGTGGCAGGGGCTTCGCTGGCGCAGGCGCCGCAGGCGGCGCCTTTACGGCCGGTTTGGGAGGGGCGGGGGGGATGGTCCTGGGCTTGGGTTTCTGGTAGCGCGGAATGCCCTTGAAGCCCTGGAATTCGCTCCACTGCTTTTTCAGGAAATCGACAAACTCCTTGTCGCGCGCATCCTTGTATTCCTGGAAGTCGCTGCTGATGCGACGCTTGTATTCTTCAAAGCTCTCGGCATGCAACTGGGCGGGCAGCAACACACAGGCAAGCAGGAACACGGCAGCACGCATGGCGAATCCTTCAATGCAGGCAAGATGGCCAAATGCTACCGGAAAAACCCGCCAAGGGGGGGATGTCGGCCTCAGGCGTGCTGCAGCAGCTGGGTGGCGGCCGCAATGCCGCTGATCACCGCGCCTTCCAGTGTGGCGGGGTAGTCGTTGGCGGTGTAGTCGCCGGCCAGCCACAGGCCGGGCAGCGGCGTGGAGTGCTGCGGGCGCTGCAGGCCGACTTCGCAGGCGAAGGTGGCGCGCTTCTCCGCGATCACCTTGTGCCATAGCGGCTGTTCATGAATACCGAAGTGGTCGCGCAATTCCTGCGCCACCTTCTGTGCCAGCAACTCATGCGGCAGCTCCTGGTGCGCGCCTTCAGCGCTGATCACCGCGGCAATCAGCCCGGCCTGGCCGGCAATGCGGCCTTTATCGAACAACCACTGCGTGTAGCAGCGATCCAGCCCCAGCATGGATTGTGGCAGGGAGACATGCGGAGGGCATTGCAGATACACGGTGTAGATTGGCTGGTAGGGGATGGCCGCGATCTGCGCAGCCATTCCGGCCAGCACAGGCACGGCGCCAAACAGGCGGGCGCTGCTGGCGGGCGAGGCTGCGCAGATCACCTGGCTGAAGCGCATAGGCCCCTGTGAGGTGGCGAGCTCGATGCCCCCATCCTGCGGCTGAATGCCTTCCACGGTGCAGGAGCGCAGCACCTGTCCCCCGTGCTGCTCCAGGTAGCATGCGGCGCGATCCGGAAACAGCGCGCTGAAATCCAGGCGCGGCAGCAGCATGTCGCTGTCGGCGCGCGAACCGTTCAGGCTGTCGCGCAGCACATTCAGCAACACCTGCGCCGAGGCCTTGTGCACCGGGGTGTTGAGCGCAGAAATACAGATCGGTTCCCACAGCAGGCGGATCAGTTTGTCATTCTGGCCCCAGGCCTGCAGCAGGGCCAGGGCAGGCGTGTCGCGCTCAAGGCGGAACTTGCGCCAGCGCATGGCCAGCATGAAGCGCGCTGCACGCACGCTGTCGGCCGTGTTAAGCCCCTTGGCGGTGAGCAGGCCCATCAGCAGGTGCAGGGGCGCAGGCAGGCGCGGCGCCTTCAGTTCGAAGCGCTGGTGCAGGGTAAGCTGCAAGGGCAGGTGCAGGAAATCGTCGGCCACATTGCCGCCGACCAGCTCGATCAGGTGCAGGGTATGGCGATAGCAGCCGAGCAGGATGTGCTGGCCATTGTCCAGCTGGGTGTCGTTGTGCAGCACGCCACGCGCGCGGCCGCCCAGTTGTCTGGCGCTCTCCAGCACGGTGACGGGGATGCCGTGATGGGCCAGGGTGACGGCGGCTGCCATGCCGGCGTAGCCGCCGCCGATCACGCCAATGGTCAGAGAGTGTGTTTCGCGTTTGCCCCCTCTCCCGCTCGCGGGGGAGGGATGGGGAGGGGGGGGCTGCATCAGTTCCTGAGCCACGTCTTGAACGCCAGCCACAATTTGCGCAGCGGGGTGAGCGAAATGCGTTCGCGCAGCACATGGCAGCCCGAAGCCACCACCTCATCCAGGGTGGCGCGATAGATGGCGGCCATGATCAGGCCCGTGCGCTGCGATTTGCGGTCCGTTTCCGGCAACTGAGCCAGCGCCTGCTGGTAGTAGCGCTGGGCGCGCTCCACCTGGAACTGCATCAGTTTCTGGAAGGCGTCGCTGTCGCGCGACTGCAGGATGTCCTGCGGGCTGACGCCGAACTGCTGCAGCTCGTCCAGCGGCAGGTAGATGCGGCCGCGGCGCGCATCTTCGCCCACGTCGCGGATGATGTTGGTGAGCTGGAAGGCGATGCCCAGGTCGTGCGCGTACTTCAGCGTCTTGCGGTCCTGGTAGCCGAAGATTTCGGCAGCGAGCAGGCCAACCACCGAGGCCACGCGGTAACAGTAAAGCTGCAGCGACTTGAAGTCGGCGTAGCGGTGCAGGGTGAGGTCCATCTCCATGCCGTCGATGATTTCCTGCAGGTGCTCCTGCGGCAGGCTGAATTGCTGCACCACCGGCAGCAGCGCCTGCCCTACCGGATGCTGCGGCTTGCCGGCATAAATGGCGGCGACTTCGTTGCGCCACCAGGCCAGCGTGGTGCGCGCCACGTTTTCGTCGCTGCACTCGTCCACCACGTCGTCCACTTCGCGGCAGAAGGCGTACAGCGCGGTGATGGCGCGGCGCTTGTCCGGCGGCAGGAACATGAAGCTGTAATAGAAGCTGGAGCCGCTGGCAGCGGCTTTATCCTGGCAGTATTGATCGGGCGTCACGGAAACTGGCTTTCAGAAAGAGAACGGTGCAGACCTGAACAGCATGATAACCCAGTCCAAAGGCTTGAGCACCGGGCGCTGGCGGAACATGTCGTAGCGCACGTGCTCCAGCTTGCTCAGGATGCGGTTGCCGCCGGCAATGATCATGCGCATCTCCAGGCCGATACGACCACCCAGGATGGAGCCCAGCGGGGCGCCGCTGCGCATCATGGTGCGGGCGCGCTCCACCTGGAACTGCATCAGCTGCTGCCAGGCCGCGTCCACGCGGCCCTCGGCGATCTGCGCCTCGTTCACGCCGAAGCGCGCCAGTTCGTCCTGCGGCAGGTAGATGCGGCCGATGGCATGATCCTTGGCCACGTCCTGCCAGAAGTTGATGATCTGCAGTGCGCTGCAGATGGCGTCGGAGTAAATCAGGTTCTGCGGGGTGGCCTCGTCGTACAGGTGCAGCAGCAGCCGGCCCACCGGGTTGGCCGAGCGGCGGCAGTAATCCAGCACCTCATCGAAACTGGCGTAGCGTTTTTTCACCACGTCCTGCGAGAAGGCGTCGAGCAGGTCATGCAGCAGCTGGATCGGCAGCCGATATTGCTGCACGACTTCGGCCAGGTCGCGGAACAACGGGGTCTGCGGCGTCTCGTTGCGCTCGATGCGGCCCAGCTCCTCGCGGAAGGCTTCCAGTTTGCTCAGGCGCTCGGCGTCGGGCAGGTCGCCTTCGTCGGCGAAGTCATCGGCCTGGCGAGCGAAGTGGTAGATGATCTCCACCGGCCGGCGCAGGCGGCGCGGCAGCAGGACGGAGGCAACAGGGAAGTTCTCGTAGTGATCGACGGCCATGCCGCTCAGACCAGATCGTTGCGATGCAACAGGAATACGTATTCGTCGCCCGCGCTGACATCCAGCCAGGTGAATGGCAGGTCGGGGTAGGCCGCCTCCAGCACGTCGCGGTTGTGGCCGATCTCTACCACCAGGATGCCGTGCGGCGTAAGGTGTTGGGCGGCATGCTTAAGGATCTTGCGCGTGGCATCCAGCCCGTCGTCGCCGCTGCCCAGTGCGAGCTTGGGCTCGTGCAGGTATTCCTGCGGCAGCGCGGCCACCGAGGGCGCGTCCACATAGGGTGGGTTGCTGATGATGATGTCGTACTGGCGGCCATGCAGCTCAGTGAACAGATCGGACTGGATCAGCTCGACGCGGTCGGACAAACCGTAGTCATCCACGTTGCGCTGGGCCACCTGCAAGGCATCGGCGGAGAGGTCCACTGCGTCCACCATGGCGTTGGGGAAGGCATGTGCGGCCAGGATGGCCAGGCAGCCGCTGCCGGTGCACATGTCCAGTACGGCGCTCGTGTCCTCCGGTTCGGCCACCCAGGGGTGCAGGCCTTCGCGCAGCAGTTCGGCGATGAAGGAACGCGGCACGATCACGCGCTCGTCCACATAGAAGCGGTGTTCGCCCAGCCAGGCCTCGTGGGTGAGATAGGCGGCCGGGATGCGCTCTTCCACGCGGCGCTTGAGCAAGGCTTGCAGCGCCAGCTTCTCGGCATGGCTGAGGCGCGCATCGAGGAAAGGCTCCAGCGTATCCAGCGGCAGGTGCAGGGTGTGCAGCACCAGGTAAACCGCTTCGTCATAGGCATTGGTGGAGCCGTGGCCGAAAGACAGCTCGGCTTCATTGAAGGCGCTCACCGCAAAGCGCACCCAATCGCGCACCGTGCGCAGTTCGCTGATATCGGCAAAGTTGTGCAGCGCGCTCATTTGGTTTTGACCAGCAGTTGTTCCAGGGTCAGCCGGTAGATTTCGGACAGCTGGTCCAGTTCCGCGACGGGGACGCATTCATTCAGCTTGTGAATGGTGGCGTTGCCGGGGCCGACCTCCAGTACCTGCGGGCAGATGTCGGCGATGAAGCGACCATCGGAAGTGCCGCCGCTGGTGGAGAGCTCGGTGTCGATGCCGGTGACCTGCTTGATCGCGGCGCTCACCGCATCGACCAGATTGCCGCGCGGGGTGAGGTAGGGTTTGCCGGACAGCTCCCACTCCAGATCGTATTGCAGGCCATGTTTGTCGAGGATGGCATGCACGCGTGTCTTCAGGCCGTCCACCGTGCTGGCGGTGGAGAAACGGAAGTTGAACAGGATCTCCACCGTGCCCGGCACTACATTGGTTGCACCGGTGCCGCCGTGGATGTTGGATATCTGCCAGGAAGTCGGCGGGAAATATTCATTGCCCTGATCCCACTCGGCGGCGGCCAGTTCGGCGATGGCCGGCGCGGCCAGGTGGATGGGGTTCTTCACCAGGTGCGGATAGGCGATATGGCCTTGCACGCCCTTGACGATGAGCTTGCCGGAGAGCGAGCCGCGGCGGCCATTCTTGATGGTGTCGCCGGTCTTGCTCACCGCGGTGGGTTCGCCCACGATGCAGTAATCGATTTTCTGGTGACGTGCCTGCAGCGCCTCCACCACGCGCACGGTGCCGTCCACTGCCACGCCTTCCTCGTCCGAGGTCAACAGCAGGGCGATGGAACCATGGTGCTGGGGATGTTGTGCCGCAAATTGTTCCACCGCAGTGACAAAGGCGGCGATGGAGCCCTTCATGTCGGCTGCACCACGGCCATACAGCATGCCGTCACGCACGGTGGGGGTGAACGGTTCGCTGTGCCATTTTTCCACCGGGCCGGTGGGGACCACGTCGGTATGACCGGCAAAACACACGATGGGGCCGCTGTCGCCACGGCGAGCCCACAGATTGTCCACCTCGCAGCAGCGCATCATCTCCAGTTTGAAGCCGAGTGGTGCCAGGCGCTCACCGATGATCTGCAGGCAGCCCTCGTCGTTGGGCGTGATCGAACGGCGGGCGATAAGTTGCTGGGCGAGTTGCAGGGTAGCGGACATAAAAAAGGGAATGAAGGATCAGAGGTTGAAAATCTTGCGGTAGGCCGCTTCGTCGAAGCCGACATGCACCAGTTTGCCGTCGCGTTCCAGCAAGGGGCGTTTGATCACGCTGGGCTTGTCCAGCATCAGTGGCAGGGCAGACGCGCTGTCAGTAACGGCAGTTTTTTGCGCATCCTCCAGGCCGCGCCAGGTGGTGCCCTTGCGGTTGATCAGCACGTCCCACGGCGTCTGTTTCAGCCAACGCTGGGCCAGCTCTGCGCTCAGGCCCTGTTTCTTGAAGTCGTGAAACTCCACTGCGATATCGTGCTGGGCCAGCCACTCGCGCGCCTTCTTCACCGTGGTGCAGTTGGGGATGCCGTACAGTTTCATGGCTTGTTGTCGTGCGCGTCCAGATTGAGCGTGATGCTGCCGAAATCAGCGGCCGTGGCAGTGGGTGCCGCGGTCGCGGCGGCATGCGATGCGCCTGGTTCGTAGGCCTTCATCTTGCTGGTTTGCGAGAAGTCGATCAGAGACGACAGGTTGCTTGCCGAATCGGCATTGCGCATGGCTTCCTCGCGGCTGATGTGGCCTTCCTTGAACAGCTTGTACAAGGCCTGCTCGAAGGTCTGCGAGCCGGGCGACACGCTCTGGTTGATGGCGTCCTTGATCGCATCGATTTCGTCATTCTTGATCAGGTCGGCAATATGCTGGGTATTGATCAGCACTTCCACCGCCGGCATCAGCTTGCCGTTCTTGCTGCGCAGCAGTCGCTGCGAGATCACCGCACGCAGGCTGGTGGCAAGGTCATTCAGCACGCTCTGGCGGGCATCGTAGGGGAAGAAGTTTACGATGCGGTTGAGGGCGTGGTAACTGTTGTTGGCGTGCAGCGTGGACATGCACAGGTGGCCGGTCTGGGCAAAGATCAGCGCGTGCTTCAGCGTTTCGCGGTCGCGGATCTCGCCGATCATCAGCACGTCCGGTGCTTCGCGCATGGCGCTGGTCAGCGCGTTTTCATACGACTCGGTGTCGTCGCCGATCTCGCGCTGGTTGACGATGCACTTGTTGTGCTGGAACAGGTATTCCACCGGATCCTCGATGGTGAGGATATGGCCGTTGGTGGTGGCATTGCGGTGTTCGATCATGGAGGCCAGCGTGGTCGACTTGCCCGAGCCGGTGGCACCCACCATCAGCACCAGGCCGCGCTTCTGCATCACCAGATCCTTAAGGACCGTTGGCAGATTGAGATCTTCCACGTCCAGCACCTTGCCCAGCACGTAGCGAATCACGATGGCAATGCTGCCGCGCTGGCGGAACACGTTGACGCGATAGTTGCCGACATTCGGCACACGGAACGAGAAGTTCATCTCCATGTGCTTCTCGAAGGTGTCGATCTGGTCCGGCGTCATCATCTCGTAAGCGATGTGCTTGGTGGTCGCAGGGTCCATCTTCTGCGCGTTCACCGGCATCGTCACGCCGTCGATCTTGATGCTGATGGGCGCGCCCACCGAAATGAACAAGTCGGAAGCCTTCTTCTCGGCAGCGAGTTGCAGCAACGGTGTAATGATCATGAGGAACCTCCAGTTAGTGAGTCGCTAGTCGCCAGTCGTCAGTTGATGTCGTCGCCGCTGCGCGGCGGTTTTCAACCAACGACTAACGTCTATCAACTAGCGACTAAATTCCACGCAGCAGTTCGTTGATGCCGACCTTGCCCAGGGTCTTGGCGTCAACTTTCTTGACGATCACCGCGCAATACAGGCTGTAGCTGCCGTCCTTGGAAGGCAGGTTGCCGGAAACCACCACGGAGCCTGCGGGAATGCGGCCATAGGTGACGGTGCCGGTTTCGCGGTCGTAGATCTTGGTGCTCTGGCCGATATACACGCCCATGGAGATCACCGAGCCCTCTTCCACGATCACGCCCTCGACAACCTCGGAACGCGCGCCGATGAAGCAGTTGTCTTCGATGATGGTGGGGTTGGCCTGCACGGGCTCCAGCACGCCGCCGATGCCGACGCCGCCGGACAGGTGCACGTTCTTGCCGATCTGTGCGCAGGAGCCCACGGTAGCCCAGGTGTCCACCATGGTGCCCTCATCCACATAGGCACCGATGTTCACGTAAGAGGGCATCAGCACCACGTTCTTGGCGATGAAGGAACCCTTGCGCGCAGCGGCCGGCGGCACCACGCGGAAACCGCCTTCGCGGAAGTCCCTGGAGTTGTAGTCGGCAAACTTGGAAGGTACCTTGTCGTAGTAGTTGGTGAAGCCGCCTTTCATGAAGGCATTGTCTTCGATGCGGAAGGACAGGAGCACGGCCTTCTTCAGCCACTGATGAGTCACCCACTGGCCGTCGATCTTTTCGGCCACGCGCAGCTTGCCGTGGTCCAGCTGTTCCATCACGGTGTTGATGGCTTCCTTGAGCTGGGCATCCACGTTGCGCGGCGTAATTTCGGCGCGGCGTTCAAAAGCGTCTTCGATGATGTTTTTCAGTTGTGACATGACTGTGTTCCTGGTTAGGTTGATTGTGATTATTAATTCAGTTTTGAGGCAAATTCTGCAATGCGGTGGGCCGCCTCCACGGTTTCATGCAGATTGGCCACCAGCGCGATACGGACAAAGTTTTCGCCCGGATTTACGCCACGCGCCTCGCGCGCGAGGAAGCTGCCGGGCAGCACGGTGACATTATAGTCGCGATGCAGCTGTTGCGCGAAGGCGGTGTCGGCAATGGGCACACGCAGCCACAGGTAAAAGCTGGCATCGGGCAGGCTGACCGGCAGCACCGGCTTGAGGATCTCGGTAACCTTTGCGAATTTCTCCGTGTACAAGCGGCGGTTCTCCGCCACATGCGCCTCATCCTTCCAGGCCGCGATGCTGGCGGCCTGCACTGCCGGGTTCATGGCGCAGCCGTGGTAGGTGCGATACAGGGTGAATTTCTCCAGCACCCTGGCATCGCCGGCGACGAAGCCGGAGCGCAAACCGGGCACGTTGGAGCGTTTGGACAGGCTGGAGAAGATCACCAGGTTGCGGTAATCACTGCGCCCCAGTTTCTGCGCGGCTTCCAGCGCGCCCAGCGGCGGCGTGTCGAAATAGATTTCCGAGTAGCACTCGTCGGAGGCGATCACGAAGCCGTAGCGGTCCGACATCTCGAACAGCGTTTTCCACTCCGACAGCGGCATCACGTGGCCATTGGGGTTGCCGGGCGAGCATACGTAGATCAGCTGGGTACGCTGCCACACCGATTCGTCTAGCTCGCTGAAATTCAGCGCGAAGTTGTCTGCCGCCACGGTGTTGAGGAAATAGGGCGTGGCACCGGCCAGCAACGCCGCGCCTTCATAGATCTGGTAGAACGGGTTGGGGCACACCACGGCGGGGTTGGCGCGGCTACGGTCAATCACCGCCTGGGCAAAGGAAAACAGCGCCTCGCGGCTGCCGTTCACCGGCAGCACCTGGGTCTTCGCATCCAGTGCAGGAATGCCGTAACGTCGCTGCAGCCAGTCGGCGATGCTGTTGCGCAGCGCGTCGCTGCCCACGGTTGTGGGATAATTCGCCAGGCCGTTCAGATTCGCGCTCAGCGCATCGCAGATGAATTGCGGCGTGGCGTGCTTGGGTTCGCCGATATGCAGCGCCACGGGCTTGTAAGCGGCATTGGGCGTCACCCCCTTGAACAGCGCGGCAAGTTTCTGGAACGGGTAGGGTTGCAGTTGGTCGAGCAGGGGATTCATGTTTATTGTAAGTGCGGCGAAACGGTGCGTGATTATAAATGAAGCTTGGTCCGCAGATTACGCAGATTACACATGACTAAAACCTTGGGCAGAAGAGTCTATTGACCGCAGGCATCAACCTGCGGCGTTTTGTGTGTTTGAATCTGCGTCAATCTGTGTAATCTGCGGAAAACAAGCTGTCTGAATCTACATGTCAACATCATCAAGACTGAAAATTACCTCCATCACCAGCCTGCTCAGCGGTGCCATGGTATGGGGCATGGTGTGGTACCCCTACCGCGTGCTGGAGCAGGCCGGCATTGCCGGCGCGCAGGCTTCCTTCCTCACTTATACCATCGCACTGGCCATTGGCCTGGCCGTATCCGGACCCGTCTGGCGCGAGCTGGGCAAGGCAGGGTGGCTGGGCTTGCTGCTCATCCTGAGTGCGGGCTGGACCAATTTCGGCTACGTGCTGGCCATTCTCGATGGCGAGATCATGCGCGTGCTGCTGCTGTTTTATCTTGCGCCGCTGTGGACGGTGCTGTTCGCGCGCTGGCTGCTGAATGAAAGGCTCAACCGTTATGGCTATGCGGTCATCCTGCTTTCGCTGCTTGGTGCCGTGGTGATGCTGTGGCAGCCCAGCCTGGGCCTGCCGCTGCCGCAGAATGAGGCGGAATGGATCGGCCTGACTGCCGGCATGAGCTTTGCCCTGACCAACGTGCTGGTGCGGCGTGCGCAGCATCTCAGCGTGAATTACAAATCCGTCAGCGTGTGGCTGGGTACCGCCTTGCTTACCGGGCTCTACGTGCTGTTCAGGCAACACGATTTCACCGCGCTGCTGCAGGGCAGTACACAGACCTGGCTGATGGTTGCGCTGGTCGGCCTGGTCATCTGCGCAACCAGCCTGATCGTGCAGTTCGGCCTCACCCATACCCCGGCCAACCAGGCCATCGTGCTGTTCCTGTCCGAGCTGGTCTTTGCAGCCGTGGCCAGTTATTTTCTGGCTGGCGAGGAGATGGGGCTGCGCGAGCTGACTGGCGCGGTGCTGATCATCTCGGCCAGCCTGTTGTCCGGTAAAATCCATCAGGAAGGGGAAGCGCCTGCCGGACTTCCCGAACAACTACCAACCCAATGAATAAGCGAGAAACCAGCATGCAAAGCAAATCCACCATCGGTACCCCCCTGAGCCCCTCTGCCACCAAGGTCATGCTGCTGGGCAGCGGCGAGCTGGGCAAGGAGGTGATCATCGCGCTGCAGCGTCTGGGTGTGGAGACCATCGCGGTGGACCGTTATCCCGATGCCCCGGGTCACCAGGTGGCGCACCGTGCCCACGTGATCAACATGGCGGATGGTGCAGCCCTGCGCGCACTGATCGAGCAGGAGAAACCGGACCTGGTGGTGCCCGAGATCGAAGCCATCGCCACCGACATGCTGGTGGAGCTGGAAAAGCAAGGCCAGCGCGTGATTCCCACTGCGCGTGCAGCGCAGCTCACCATGAATCGCGAGGGCATCCGCCGCCTGGCTGCAGAAACGCTGGGCCTGCCCACATCGCCGTACAAATTCGCCAGCAGCCTGCAAGAGATGCAGGCCGCCATCGACGGCGGGATAGGGTATCCGTGCATCATCAAGCCGGTGATGTCCTCTTCCGGCAAGGGCCAGTCCAAGGTGGATGGCCCGGGCGAAGTGCAGGCTGCGTGGGACTACGCCGCCAGCGGCAGCCGCGTGAACCAGGGCCGGGTGATCGTGGAGGGCATGATCCGCTTCGACTACGAAATCACCCAGCTCACCGTGCGCGCCATGGGTGAGAACGGGCAGGTCGAAACCCATTTCTGCGATCCGATCGGCCACGTTCAGGTGCACGGCGACTATGTGGAAAGCTGGCAGCCGCAGGCGATGAGCCCGCTGGCGCTGCAGCGCTCGCGCGACATCGCCAAGGCGGTGACCGACAACCTGGGCGGCCTGGGCATCTTCGGCGTGGAGTTGTTCATCAAGGGCGATGAGGTGTGGTTCAGCGAAGTCAGCCCGCGTCCGCACGATACCGGCATGGTCACCATGTGCAGCCAGGTATTCAACGAATTCGAGCTGCATGCCCGTGCCATCCTCGGCCTGCCGATCAATACCGCATTGCGTGCCCCCGGCGCCAGCGCGGTGATCTACGGTCAGCTGGAGCAGAAGGGCATCGCCTTCACCGGCGTGGCCGATGCACTGCGCGTGCCGCAAAGCGACATCCGCCTGTTCGGCAAACCGGAATCGTTCACCCGTCGCCGCATGGGCGTGGCGCTGGCCAACGGCAAGGACACCGACGAAGCGCGCAGCCGCGCCAAGCTGGCTGCCAGCAAGGTGGTGCCGGTCAAGGGCGCCTGAGATGGCGCTGATTCAGGGCCTGCTGCACGCCACTTTCGTGGTGCAGGACCTGCAGCGTGCGCGCCAGTTCTATGAGGGCGTGCTGGGTTTGAGCGTCAACACCACGCGCCCCGAAATGAGCTTCCCGGGTGTGTGGTACGACGTCGGCCCCCGGCAGCAAATCCACCTGATGCAACTGCCCAGCCCCGAATTCGGCCTGGACCGTCCCGAGCATGGCGGCCGCGATCGGCATGTGGCGCTGGCGGTGAGCGACCTGGCGCTGCTGGTGCAGCGGCTGGAAGGGACAGGGGTTGCCTATACCCTGAGCAAGTCGGGGCGGCGTGCACTGTTCTGCCGCGATCCGGACGGCAATGCGCTGGAGTTTATGGAGACCTAGCTGTTTGGTCGGCTGGCTGTGGAGAGTGGCAATTGGCAGACTGGTTGTTTTACAGATAGTGATCGCTGCTTCCGTCTAATAGCTATTGGCACTATGAAACGAATCGACCTGTTTGATCTGAGACAAGCGGCCCTTATTATCCCCAGCCAGACCGGTGTGCTCTACCGCCAGCAATGCGGTGGAACTGCATGCTTGCAGAGAATATTGGAGGGAGTGCTGGTTCCAATTGGCTATGACAATCTATTGGAGAACTACGAGGAGTCATTCGAATACAAGCTCGGAAGCCTTTTTGCGGAATGCAGCCCCGGGGTGGTTACGGAAGAGCATGTCGAACAAATACAGCAGATGCTCGACAATTTACCCTTTGCACGAGGGATAAAGATTGATCAACGCCGCCTGGCTGATTCTGTGGAGTCGTGGTTGTATGTGACGATGATCGGCGACCTCGATGGTGCGCTTCTTGGTTTTGAGGATGAGGGAGCGGTGTTAACTTGGCCGAACAGCGATTAGGTACTATCACGGCCAATAACTAAGGCGAGCAAGAAATACACTTCGCTGACTATCACGCACCGGTTGTGACGAACGTTGGGAGTTTATATGAAGGAGGTTGCGTTTGAAATAAACGGGATAATTTTTGTTGCGAAGATGAGCCGCAAGGATCGAGCCTGGGGCCATGGTGTGGATGTTAAGCTTGAAGCAAAATGTCACAGCACATTAAATTGTTCTTTCATATGTCACCCTGAGTATGAAGGGTACCAGGTATGCCAGTTACAGAGCACTGAACAACTCCTGTCACTAACGGAGGCACGTTTGCGGGAAGGCGCGGCAGAAGTCGTGATCAACCCTGGAAATGCAGGGCTTAGAGTTTTATTTTGTCTCAATGGGCCGACGAAATTACCCATGAACTAGCCCACGTAGGGCGCAACACCCAATGAGGGCAAGAGCCGCTGCGTTAACCAACTGGCATTGCGCCGGAGGGCTTGAAGACATTCGGTGCGATGCGCCGTGCTTATTGCCCCCTACGGGCTGCTGCAATGTCATCTTGTAGGAGCGGGCGCTGCCCGCGAATTACCCTTGTCGCGGCCAGCGGCCGCTCCTACAGCGTGCTGGCCACAGGCGTAGCAAAAACAAACGAGCGCCCTCAATGCCGCACCACCCATTTCTTGAAATACTCCGCCATCATCTCCCTGATCTCGGCTCCGTACTCCGGGCGTTCTGACTGCTTCAGCCCTTCTGCGAAAAACTGCGGGCAGTCATCCGGCAGGTTGCGGCCCAGCGTGTCGAAGGCCTTTTCCATCAGCGCGCGGTTCTGCGTGCGCGTGGCAACGATGGCGTAATTGAAGTTGAGCATGCGCCAGGGGCGGTCCAGGTCGAATTTGTCCAGGTCATGGCTGATTTCGGGCGCAGTGTGTTCGATGACGTCCTTCAGCACGTAGAACAGCGAGGTGAGCACCTTGGGATCGCGATGGTGATTGGCCTTGATCGCCAGCGCGTTGACCACGGGTTCGAGCGCGCGGATTTCTGCCCTGTGGCGGATCAGCCAGTGGGTGATCTCCAGCACCAGGTCATCCATCACGTGGCTTTCCTTTTCCAGCTCGAGGCGGTCTGCCAGCAAGCCCAGCTCACCCAGGCTGCCGATGATCTCCTCGCCCATGGCGCTGACATCCGGCGTGGCGATCATGGCGCGTTCGCCATGTTCCTGGTCCAGTGCGTCAAATTCGCCCAGCAGTTCGTCGATTTCACTGGCCAACTGGGCCGGAGATTCTTCAGTGCGCGGCTGAATGTTGCTGTCTGCGCTGGCTTGCTGGATCTTGAGGCCAGCCTGCTGCAGGGATTTTCTGAGTTCGCTGATCGGGGTCATGGCGGGTGCGTTTAAATGGCCGTGGTCAGCAGATTACATCGAAGAGGTTCCTGTGCCCAGTGGCTACGCAGATTACACAAAATGAAAGGGGATCGTTCACATCGGGCCGGCCGTTCCCTGTATTCCCGTAAATCCTGCGATACCCCTCTTGAAATCCGGAATATTGCCCCCAGTTACCGTGCGTCCCGTTTGTAATCTTCATGGAGTGAACAATGAGCAATACCGCCACCAATAACCGCGAAACCATGGGCTTCCAGACCGAGGTGAAGCAGCTTCTGCACCTGATGATTCATTCGCTGTATTCGAATCGCGAAATTTTCCTGCGCGAACTGGTATCGAATGCGGCCGACGCCTGTGACAAGCTGCGCTTCGAGGCGCTGCACAACGCGGCCCTGTTCGAAAACGATTCCGAGCTGAAAATTCATGTCGCCTACGACAAGGCTGCGCGCACGCTGACCATCAGCGACAACGGCATCGGCATGAGCCGTGACGAGGTGATCAACAACCTGGGCACCATCGCCAAGTCCGGCACGCGCGAATTCTTTACCCGTCTGTCCGGCGACCAGCAGAAGGATGCCAACCTGATCGGCCAGTTTGGAGTGGGCTTCTACTCCGCTTTCATCGTGGCGGACAAGGTGACGGTGGTGACCCGCCGTGCCGGCGAGCAGGCCGAGCAGGGCGTGGTGTGGGAATCGGATGGTGGCGGCGAATTTGCCATCGAGATGACCAGCAAGCCCACCCGCGGCACCAGCATCACCTTGCACCTGCGAGAAGGCCAGGACGACCTGCTGTCCGGTGACCGCCTGCGCAACATCATCCACAAATACTCCGATCACATCGTGCAGCCCATCGTGATGAAGAAGGAAGAGTGGAAGGACGGCGCCCAGGTGGTGCTGGAGGAAGATGAGACCGTCAACCAGGCGTTCGCGCTGTGGGCGCGCGCCAAGAACGAGATCACCGAGGACGAATACAAACAGTTCTACAAGCACGTCGGCCACGATTTCGAAGACCCGCTGGCGTGGACGCATGCGCGCGTGGAGGGCAAGCAGGAGTACACGCAGCTGCTTTATGTGCCCAGCCGCGCACCATTCGATATGTGGGACCGTGAGGCCATGCACGGCGTGAAGCTGTATGTGCGCCGCGTGTTCATCATGGACGATGCGGCCCAGCTGATGCCGCACTACCTGCGCTTCATCCGCGGTGTGGTCGATTCCAGCGACCTGCCGCTCAACGTGTCGCGCGAGATTCTGCAGGAGTCGAAAGACATCGAAGCGATCCGCGCCGGCTGCACCAAGAAGGTGTTGGGCATGCTGGAAGATATGGCCAAGAACGATGCCGACAAATACGCCAGGTTCTGGGGCGAGTTTGGCCGCGTACTGAAGGAAGGCATAGGCGAAGACCACGCCAACAAGGAAAAGATCGCCGGCCTGCTGCGCCTGGCCTCGACCAAGGCCGATACGCCGGAGGAAACCGTGTCGCTGGCGGATTACATCGGCCGCATGAAGGAAGGCCAGGAGAAGATCTACTACATCACCGCCGAGTCGTTTAATGCCGCCAAGAACAGCCCGCACCTGGAAGTGTTCCGCAAGAAGGGCATCGAGGTGCTGCTGCTGTCCGACCGCGTGGACGAGTGGGTGGTCAGCCACCTGTACGAGTTCCAGGGCAAGCAGATCGTGTCCGTTGCCAAGGGCGGCCTCGATCTGGGCAAGCTGGAGGACGAAGCCGAGAAGAAGGAGCAGGAGAAGGATGCCGACGAATTCAAGGCGCTCACCGACAAGATCCAGGCCAGCCTCTCTGAGCGCGTCAAATCGGTGCGCGTCACCCATCGCCTGACCGAGTCGCCGGCCTGCCTGGTGGCGGACGAGCATGACATGAGCAGCAGCCTGGCGCGCCTGCTCAAGGCTTCGGGACAACAGGCGCCAATGGCCAAGCCCATCCTCGAGATCAACCCCAGGCACCCGGTGGTGCTGCGCCTGAAGGATGAAGAGAAGCGCTTCGACGACTGGGCTGCCGTGCTGTTCGACCAGGCCATGCTCGCCGAGGGCGGCCAGCTGGACGACCCGGCCAGCTTCGTTAAGCGCGTCAACCAGCTGATGCTGGAGATGAGCGGGAACTAGGCGGCTGCATTCAGTGAAAAGCCACAGGGCATTTGCCCTGTGGCTTTTTATTTCTTGAGCGCTAGTCGTGCAGCGAAACGTGGCGGGTTTCAGGCAGCTCATGTAGGTCGGGTTAGGCAATGCCGTAACCCGACATTGCGCCATCCTGCAATGCTGTCGGGTTACGCGATACCGCTAACCCGACCTACTTCATTCAAGCCTGCGCAATTCCTGTCATGAAAAGGGCTAGTCATGCAGCGACACGTGGCGGGTTTCAGGTAGGAACAGCAGGCCGATCACCAGCGCAAATCCCAGCAGGCCGACCGGATACCACAGGCCCGCCAGCACGTTGCCGGCATGCACGCTGAGGAACGTGACCATGAAGGGCGACAGTCCGCCGATCCAGCCGGCGCTGAGGTTGTGCGGCAGGGCGGCGGCGGTGTAGCGGGTGCGCGCGCTGAACAGCTCGGCCAGCACTGCGGTTTGCGGGCCGGTGATCAGTGCCACGGCAAGCACTGGCACCAGCAGGAGCAGGAACAGCATCGGTTTGTTGATCTGCTCCGGATCGGCTTGCTCGTGCCAGCCGTGCTCTTTGAGGGCCTGCGTCAGCACAGGCGGCTGGAAGCCGGCGACGTGCGCCTTTCCATTGATGCTGACGGAGGTGTCGCCGCCGGGCTGCAGCGTGTAGGCGATGCCACGGCGGGTTAGGAATTCCTGGTTGCGTTCGCAGTCGTTGGCCGGGCCGGCAAACGGGCTGTAGGCGCAGGGCGCACCTTGCAGCACCACTGGCACCTCGCGGTTGAAGCGTTCCAGCGCCGGGTTGCCGTAGTGCAGCAGGCCGCTGAACACCGGCATGATAGCCAGCGCGCCCAGCAGCAGGCCCGCCAGCAGCACCGGGCGGCGGCCGATGCGGTCGGACAGCCAGCCGCACAAGATGGTGAGCGGGAACAATGCGATGGTGCTCAGCATCACCAGGCCGCCGGCCAGCTGCGGCTCCAGGCCGACCACACTCTTCAGGAACACGTTGCTGTACACCTGCGAGGAGAAGAACAGCAGCGAGCCGCCGGCAGAGATGCAGAAGAACAGCAGCGCCATGCGGCCCAGTGTGCGGCGGTCGCTGAAGCATTCGCGCAGCGGCGCCTTGGCCACGTTGTCGGCTTCGGCCAGCTGCAGGTAGACCGGTGACTCTTCCAGGCTCATGCGGCTCTTGATCGAGACCATCAGCAGCACGGCAGAGAACAGGAAGGGCACGCGCCAGCCCCAGCTGTGAAACTCGGCGTCGCTGAGAAATTGCTGCAGCAGCACCACCTGCAGCATGGAAACCATGATGCCTAGCGGACCCATCAGCTGCAGCACGCTGGTGTAGGCACCGCGCTTGTCTGACGGCGCATGCTCGGTGAGGTATACCGCCACGCCGCCGATCTCGCCGCCCACGGCAAAGCCTTGCAGCAGGCGCAGCAGCAGCAACAGGGCCGGCGCCAGCAGGCCGACCTTGGCATAGGTGGGCAGCAGGCCCACGCCAAAGGTGGTGATGCCCATCAGCGCGATGGTAGCGATGAAGATCGGCCGCCGCCCGTATTTGTCGGCCAGCGAGCCGAACAGGGCCGAGCCCAGCGGGCGCACCACCATGCCCACGCCGAAGGTACCCAGGCTGGCGAGCAGGGCGGCGGTGGGGTTGTCCGGCGGGAAGAACAGCACGCTGAAGTAGATCGCCAGCGACGCGAAGGTGAGGAAGTCGTACCACTCCAGAAAGGTGCCGAAACAGGCGGCGAGCAGGACTTTGTGTTGCGAAAACAGCGAAGGGCTGGCGGATTGGGCGGTGGTCATCGACGATTCGACTTTCTGTGTGGCACAAGAGCGGCGCGGAGTATATCACCCCCAAAAGCGGCCTCTGCCGGGCTGAGCGCGCATGGACAAAACAGGCGATTTCCCGTATCGTGCCGGTCTGTTTTTCCAGTGCTGGCGGGGATGCCGGCGGGGGTGCAGCAATGGCCGGCCGGCCATGGCATCCGTAACCGGACCACAAGCGCGCCGTCAGGCGTTCAAAAAAAAGCGCATGCTCAAGCTGATCGTAAAAATTGTCGTTTCTCTGGCCTTGCTGGTGGTAATTGCCAGCAAAATCGATGTGCAGTCGGTGGTGGCGGTGGTGCGCAACATGCAGCCGGAATACCTGCTGCTGGCGCTGGTGATGCAGCTGCTCAGCGCCTGGATCGCCTCTTGGCGCTGGTACCAGATCATGCGCCGCCTCAAGTTCACGCAGGGCGCGCTGTTCTACCTGAAGAGCTATCTCAAGGGCACCTTCTTCAACCAGGCGCTGCCCGGCGGCATCGGCGGCGACGCCTACCGCGTGGTGGAAGCCGCCAGCCTGGGGCAGGGCAAGAAGGAAGCGTTCTACGGCGTGCTGCTGGATCGCGTGCTGGGTCTGCTCGGCCTGATGCTGCTCAACCTGCTGGCCAACTGGGCGAACCCCGACCTGCTGCCGCGCGCGGTGTTCCACCTGCTCAACCTCATTTCGATGGGCGGCATTGCCGCGGTGGTGGTGTTCGCGCTGCTGGGCAAGGTGCCGCACTTCGCCCATTTCAAATTCACCCGCCACCTGCACGAGCTGTCCGCCGCGATGCGCGCGGTGTATCGTGACGGCCATGGCATCTTTCTGCACAGTCTGGTGTCGGTGCTGATCCATTTCGTTTCCATGGTGGCGATCTACTTCATCGGCGTGGGCGTGGGCCTGGATTACACCCTGCTCACCTTCCTGGTGCTGGTGCCGCCGGTGATGATGCTGACCATCGCCCCTATTTCCCTGGCCGGCTGGGGCGTGCGCGAGAGCGGCATGATCGGCCTGTTTCTGCTGATCGGCGCGGACAAGGCCAAGGTGCTGTCCATGTCGGTGCTGTATGGTTTGATCCTGCTGGCCGCGTCCTTGCCCGGCCTGTACCTGTTCCTGATGAGTCGTCACAAGAGTGAGAGCAAATGAACGTTGATCTGATGCGCAAAGTGGATTACTACGCCGGCGTGCCGTTGTGTTTCCTGTCCACCTTCCTGGTCAAGCTGACCAATCTGTTCAGCGCGCCGGTCAAACCGCAGCGCGTGCTGCTGGTGGAGCTTTCCGAGATGGGCAGTGCCATCATCGTGGACCCAGCCATGCAGAAGCTGAAGAACGTGGGCAAGGCCGAACTGTTCTTCGTGATCTTTGCCAAGAACAAGCCCAGCCTCAAGCTGCTCAACAGCGTGGCCGATGAAAACATCTTCACCATCCGCGAGACCGGCATCGTGCCGCTGGCCGTCGATACCCTGCGTTTCCTGTGGTGGTGCCGCCAGCGCCGCATCGACTCGGTGATCGACCTGGAGCTGTTCTCGCGCTACAGCGCCTTGCTCACCGGCCTGTCCGGTGCGATCAACCGTGTCGGCTTCCACGCCTTCCACAACGAAGGCCTGTACCGCGGTGCCATGCTCACCCACAAGGTGTCATACAACCCGCACCAGCACATCGCGCGCAGCTTCATCGCGCTGGTGAATGCGCTGCTCTCCGACAAGCCGGAGGTGCCTTATTCCAAGACGCTGATCAGCGACGACGAGATCAAGCTGCGCCAGGTGAGCGTGAGCGAGGAGCAGAAGGCCGCCATGCTGGCGCGCATCCGCGAGGACTATGCCGGCTTTGATGCGACGCGCCAGCAGGTGATCCTGATCAACCCCAATGCCAGCGAGTTGCTGCCGCAGCGGCGCTGGATGAAGGACCGCTATGCCGAACTGATGCGCCGCATCGTCGCGCACAGCCCCACCGCGGTAGTGGTGATCACCGGCGCGCCGGCCGAGCGTGACGAGGCCGAGGTGCTGCGCCAGCAGGTGGGCAGCGAGCGCTGTGTGAACTTTGCCGGCCGCGTGAAATTCACCGAGCTGCCCGCACTGTATTGGGTGTCGAAGCTGATGGTGACCAACGATTCCGGCCCCGGCCATTTCTCTTCCGTCACACCGCTGCGCACCTTCGTGCTGTTCGGCCCGGAGACACCTGCGCTGTACGGTTCGCTGGGCAACTCCACGCCGATCTTTGCCGGCCTGGCCTGCTCGCCCTGCGTGAGCGCATCCAACCATCGCAAGACGGCCTGCCAGGACAACGTGTGCCTGCAGGCGATCACGGTGGATCACGTTTTCAGCACCATCCAGCCACTGCTGCAGGCCTGATTGTTATTTCGAGATTGCACTCATACTGGATTATTCAGAAAAATGGGCATTGAAAGCGAATTCAGACGGGAAGTGCGCAGTCATCTAAACAAGCTTGATAGCGAACTTGTGCCGGTTCTGAGGAAGCTTATCGCGCACGAATATCCCGAAGACGTCTTTGTCGTGGCTTTTGAAGTTTTCTACGATGGATTCAGCAGCGGATTCCCCGCCAGGGCCTTCTTCCTGGATGAGGATAATTCTGAATTTTTTGTATTTGTTGATGGAGAGGCTCAATATCCGTCGGCAGTTGATCCTGGCTTACTCTCCATAGAGCAGGTATACCCGAAGGAACTGGAGAACAGGTTTTCTGATCTCGATGAAAATTTGGACACCTATACAGCTGCCAGTCTGGAGTTCATCGACTGGTTCTCGGATCGTTGGGATGAAGCAGGGGGAAGGAATTTTTCTCGCCTCGCATTGACCATGATTCACGATGACACAAGAGCGTTTGATTTGAAATCCAAGAGCTGGATAGAAGAATAATTTCAGGCTCGGCATCAAGGTTGAATCGAAGACGTACTAACATTTAGGAGTGCATCATGTCAGACCAAACCAACTGGGAACGCAGCGTGCTGGAGAAGCTGGCCATGTCGGCCATACAGGAGCAGCGCCGCGCGCGCCGCTGGAGTATTTTCTTCAAGCTGCTCACCTTCGGTTATCTGTTCTTCATCCTGTTCCTGTTCCTCAATGCGGCCAACAAGAGCGACGGCTCGCTCAGCACCGGCAAGCATACGGCACTGATCGATCTCAACGGCGTGATTGCGGCGGACCGGGTGGCCAGTGCAGACAACCTGATCGACAGCCTGCAACGGGCCTTCAAGGACAAGAACACGCAGGGCGTGATCCTGCGCATCAACAGCCCGGGCGGTAGCCCGGTGCAGGCAGGCTACGTGAATGACGAGATCCGCCGCCTGCGCGCCAAGTACCCGAACATTCCGCTGTACGTGGTGGTGGAGGACATGTGCGCTTCCGGCGGCTATTACATCGCGGCGGCTGCCGACAAGATCTACGTGAACAAGGCCAGTCTGGTCGGTTCCATCGGAGTGCTGATGGATGGCTTCGGCTTTACCGGCACCATGCAGAAGCTGGGCGTGGAACGCCGTCTGCTCACCGCCGGCGAGAACAAGGGCTTCATGGACCCGTTCTCTCCGCGTAATCCCAAGCATGAGGAATTCACCAGGAAGATGCTGGAAGAAATCCACCAGCAGTTCATCGACGTGGTGCGTCAGGGCCGCGGCAAGCGCCTGAAGGAAACGCGGGAGATGTTCAGCGGCCTGTTCTGGACTGGCCAGAAGAGCATCGAGATGGGGCTGGCCGATGAGATCGGTACCGCGGAGAGCGTCGCACGCGATGTGATCAAGGCTGATCACATCGTCGACTTTACTACCCGCGAAGGTTTTGCCGACCGCCTCGCCAAGAAATTCGGCGCCGGCGTGGCCAGTACCTTCCCCGGCTTTGCCAATGAAGTGAATGGAATGGTACTGAGATGAGTGTGCGTCTGACCGAACTCTCCCACGGCGGCGGCTGCGGCTGCAAGATTGCGCCGGCCGTGCTCAGCGACATCCTGGGCAAGGCGCCGCTGGCGCAGGCTTTTCCCGATCTGCTGGTCGGCATCGAGAGCGGCGACGACGCCGCCGTGTATCGCCTCAACGACGAGCAGGCCATCGTCGCCACCACCGATTTCTTCATGCCCATCGTCGACGACCCGTTCGACTTTGGCCGCATTGCCGCCACCAACGCCCTCTCCGACGTGTATGCCATGGGCGGCAAGCCCATCCTGGCGCTGGCCATCGTCGGCATGCCGATCAACTCGCTGCCGGTTGAAACCATCCGCCAGATCCTCGCCGGCGGCGCTTCGGTGTGCCAGGCAGCCGGCATACCGGTGGCAGGGGGACATTCCATCGATGCACCCGAGCCGATCTACGGCCTGGTGGCGCTGGGCGTGGTGCATCCCGCGAAGGTGAAGCGCAACAACCAGGCGCGCGCCGGCGATGTGCTGATCCTTGCCAAGGGACTGGGTGTGGGCGTGCTCAGTGCCGCGATGAAGAAAAACGCACTGGGCAGCGACGGCTATGCCGAGATGCTGGCCTCCACCACACAGCTCAACACGCCAGGCAGCTGGCTGTCGGAAATGGACAGCGTGCACGCCATGACCGACGTCACCGGCTTCGGCCTGCTCGGCCATCTGCTCGGCATCTGCCGCGGTGCAAAACTTACCGCCGAGCTGGAATTTTCCAGGCTGCCGCTGCTGCCCATCGCTACCCAGCTGGCGCAGCAGGGCTTTGTTACTGGTGCGTCCACGCGCAACTGGCAGAGCTATGGCCACGAGGTGAAGCTGTCGCCCAGCCTGGCCGAGTGGCAACACAACCTGATGACCGACCCGCAAACCAGCGGCGGTCTGCTGATTGCTTGCGACGCCGCAGAAGCGGAGGGCATACTGCGGCGTCTGCATGCGGAAGGCTTCAGCCGGGCCGCGGTGATCGGCAAGCTGCGCGAAGGCTACGCCGAGGTTGTTGTCGTCTGAGTTCGGCTAGGGCGTCAGCCCCGTTAGTGGTTAAGGGAGGGGCCGGCGACCATTGCGTCGCAGGGTTTCCTGTTTTCCTTTCGGCATGCATCAACGGATGTCATATGGCACGGAGAGGTTTTCCATGAGTGATATTGAGCAGCAAGGCCAGTCGAATGGCGAGATGCAGGCATCGCCAGCATTGAGCCCGGTAGCGCGGCCCAAAGCGGTGTGGCTGGTTGCCCTGGCGTTTATCCTGGTGATGTCCCAGGTTCTCCGTATGGCCCAGTATTACTGGAATGATTTTGATATGAGCAGCCAGAGTCATGCGGATGGATTCAAGATCTTCCTGGTGGGGCTCATGGTGTGCCTGGCGCTCGGACTTTGGGGGCTGTTTGTGCTGAAGCCGGTCGCCGTCCGAATGCTGATGGCCTTGTTTGGCGCGGCTGCTTTGTTTGGCGGCTACCTGTTTGCGGTGCAAATGCTTCTGCACGGCGTCATCAACTTCGGGCTATTGGCGATCCGCGTCGCCGTTCCCGCGCTCGCGGCCTGGTACCTCGCGCGGCCGGCGTTTCTGGAAATGTGCGGGAGGCATGACAAATACCGCGAGCAGCAGGCTATGCGGGCATATTTGCAGAAGCGGCTTATGAGACGCTAGAGGCATGTCAGGCACGCGGCAACTCCCGGCACCACCCTGGAAATCCGTGTTGAGACGATCGATTACCGTATGAATCTTAAAGCCGCTTTCAATTACGTCCTGCTCGTCACGCTGCTGCTCAAGCTGGCGCTGGCGGCATTGCTGCCGATGTCTGGCGACGAAGCCTATTTCCTCGTGTGGGCGCGCCATCTGGATTTTGGCTACTACGATCATCCCCCCATGGCGGGCTGGTTCCTGCACCTGCTGCTGTACCTGGGGAATTCCGAATGGGTGCTGCGCCTGCCGGCGGTGCTGACTTCCACGCTGATCGGCTATGGCATCTATCGCATGCTCAGGCCGCTGGATGAACACAAGGCTGCGCTGGTCGCCATCCTGTTCCTGATCTCGCCGCTCAACGTGCTCAACGTGCTGGTGACCACGGACACGCCGCTGATCCTGTTTGCCTTCCTGTC
>DATDDN010000017.1:0-8507 GCA_036523795.1 Gallionellaceae bacterium
GGAGATGTCAATGAGTTATTCTTTTACCGAGAAAAAACGCATTCGTAAAAGTTTTGCAAAACGGATTGGCGCGTTGCCAGTGCCTTTCCTGCTTTCCACACAACTGGAATCCTATACAGCCTTCCTGCAGGCTGATGTTGCCCCTGAACAGCGCAAGAATCAGGGCCTGCAGGCTGCTTTCAATTCGATCTTCCCGATCGAGAGCCACAACAAGTTTGCCCGCCTGGACTTTGTCAGCTACGTGCTGGGCATCCCGCCGTTCGACGTGCGCGAATGCCAGCAGCGCGGCCTGACCTATGCTTCGCCGCTGCGCGCGCGCGTGCGCCTGACCCTGCTGGACAAGGAAGCTTCCAAGCCGACCGTGAAAGAGGTGAAGGAGCAGGAGGTGTACATGGGCGAAATCCCCCTGATGACACACACCGGTTCGTTCGTGATCAACGGTACCGAGCGCGTGATCGTATCGCAGCTGCACCGTTCGCCTGGCGTGTTCTTCGAGCATGACCGCGGCAAGACCCACTCCTCCGGCAAGCTGCTGTTCTCTGCCCGCGTGATTCCCTACCGCGGCTCCTGGCTGGACTTCGAATTCGATCCCAAGGATTACGTGTACTTCCGTATCGACCGTCGCCGCAAGCTGCCGGTCTCTATCCTGCTGAAGTCGCTAGGCTATACGCCTGAGCAGATCCTGAGCGCGTTCTTCGCCTTCGACACCTTCCATCTGGGCAAGAAGGGCCTCCAGTTCGAAGTAGTGCCTGAGCGTCTGCGCGGCGAGATCGCACGTTTCGACATCGTGACCAAGGCCGGCAAGCTGATCGTGGCCAAGGACAAGCGCATCACTGCGCGCCACATCCGCGAAATCGCGGAAGACGGCATCACCAAGCTGGCGGTGGGCGACGAGTTCCTGCTGGGCCGCGTGCTGGCGCACAACGTGGTGGACAAGGACAGCGGCGAAGTGATCGCCAACGCCAACGACGAAATCACCGAGACCGTGCTGGCCAAGCTGGTGGATGCCGGCGTCGCCAAGATCAATACGCTGTACACCAACGATCTGGACCAGGGTGGCTTCATTTCGCAGACACTGCGTATCGATGAGACCACTGACCAGTGGAGTGCGCGCGTTGCCATCTACCGCATGATGCGCCCCGGCGAGCCGCCCACCGAAGACGCAGTGGAAGGCCTGTTCCAGGGCCTGTTCTTCTCCGAAGAGCGCTATGACCTGTCCGTGGTCGGCCGCATGAAATTCAACCGCCGTGTTGGACGCGACGAGCTGACTGGCGCCGTGACCCTGTCTCCGGAAGACATCGTTGCCGTGATCAAGATCCTGGTCGAGCTGCGCAATGGCCGCGGCGAGATCGACGATATCGACCACCTCGGTAACCGCCGTGTGCGTGCGGTGGGCGAGCTGGCCGAGAACCAGTTCCGCACCGGTCTGGCCCGTGTTGAGCGCGCCGTGAAGGAGCGTCTGGGCCAGGCAGAAACCGACAACCTGATGCCGCATGACCTGATCAACGCCAAGCCGATCTCGGCTGCGGTGAAGGAATTCTTCGGCTCCAGCCAGCTGTCGCAGTTCATGGACCAGACCAACCCGCTGTCCGAAGTGACCCACAAGCGCCGTATTTCCGCGCTGGGCCCAGGCGGTCTGACTCGCGAGCGCGCCGGTTTCGAAGTGCGCGACGTGCATCCGACCCACTACGGCCGTGTGTGCCCGATCGAGACACCGGAAGGTCCGAACATCGGCCTGATCAACTCGCTCGCCCTGTATGCTCGCACCAACGAGTACGGCTTCATCGAAACACCGTATCGCCGCGTGCAAAAAGGCAAGGCGACAGACGACGTCGAGTACCTGTCCGCGATCGAGGAAGGCAAGTACACCATTGCGCAGGCCAACGCCGAACTGGACAACAAGGGCAAGTTCACCAGCGAGATCGTGTCCTCGCGTCAGCACAACGAATTCGTGCTGGCCACCCCGGAGAAGATCGAGTACATGGACGTTGCGCCTTCCCAGGTCGTATCGGTGGCTGCCTCGCTGATTCCGTTTCTGGAGCATGACGATGCGAACCGCGCCCTGATGGGTGCCAACATGCAGCGTCAGGCCGTGCCCTGTCTGCGTGCCGAGAAGGCGCTGGTCGGTACCGGTATCGAGCGCACCGTGGCGGTGGACTCCGGCACTGCCGTGCAGGCATGGCGTGGTGGTCGCGTGGACTACGTGGACGCCGGCCGTATCGTGGTGCGCGTCAATGACGACGAGACCACCCACGGCGAAGTCGGTGTGGATATCTACAACCTGACCAAGTACACCCGTTCCAACCAGAACACCAACATCAACCAGCGTCCGCTGGTGCGCATGGGCGACCAGATTGCGCGCGGCGACGTGATCGCCGACGGCGCCTCCACCGACATGGGTGAACTGGCGCTGGGCCAGAACATGCTGGTGGCGTTCATGCCGTGGAACGGCTACAACTACGAAGACTCGATCCTCATCTCCGAGCGCGTGGTGGCCGATGACCGCTTTACCTCGATCCATATCGAAGAGCTGACCGTGGTGGCGCGCGACACCAAGCTGGGCTCGGAAGAAATCACCCGCGATATTCCCAATCTGTCGGAAGCGCAGATGGCGCGTCTCGACGACTGCGGCATCGTGCACATCGGTGCCGAGGTGGTGGTGGGCGACGTGCTGGTCGGCAAGGTGACACCGAAGGGCGAAACCCAGCTGACACCGGAAGAGAAGTTGCTGCGCGCCATCTTCGGCGAGAAGGCCTCTGACGTGAAAGACACCAGCTTGCGCGTGCCGGCTGGTATTTCCGGTACCGTGATCGACGTGCAGGTGTTCACCCGCGAAGGCCTGCAGCGCGACAAGCGTGCGCAGCAGATCATCGACGACGAACTGGGCCGCTACAAGAAGGATCTGGCTGACCAGATGCGCATCGTGGAAGCCGACGTGTTCACCCGTCTGGAGAAGCTGCTGCTGGGCAAGGTTGCCAACGGCGGGCCGAAGAAACTGGCCAAGGGCACCAAGCTCAATAAGGACTACCTGTCCAGCCTGGAGCACCACCACTGGTTCGACATCCGCCTCAGCGACGACGAAGTGGCAACCCAGCTGGAACAGGTCAAGGACGGTCTGGCGCAGAAGCGCCTCGAATTCGACGCCGCTTTCGAACTGAAGAAACGCAAGCTGACCCAGGGCGATGAACTGCAGGCTGGCGTACAGAAGATGGTCAAGGTGTATGTGGCGGTTAAACGCCGCCTGCAGCCCGGCGACAAGATGGCTGGCCGTCACGGTAACAAGGGTGTGGTATCGCGCATCGTGCCGGTGGAGGACATGCCGTACAGCGCGGACGGTACACCGGTCGATATCGTGCTCAACCCGCTCGGTGTTCCCTCGCGTATGAACATCGGCCAGGTGCTGGAAGTTCATCTGGGCTGGGCTGCCAAAGGGCTGGGCCAGAAGATCGGCAAGATGCTGGCAGCCGAAACCAAGGTGGCCGAGATCCGCAAGTTCCTGGGCAAGATCTACAAGGATGAGCAGGCCAAGGAAGTGACTTCGTTCACCGATGAGGAAATCATCGAGCTGTGCCGCAACCTGAGAAGCGGCGTGCCGTTTGCAACGCCGGTATTCGACGGCGCCAGCGAAGACGAAATCAAGACCATGCTGGAACTGGCGGACTTGCCGCGTTCCGGTCAGCTGATGCTGCATGACGGCCGCACTGGCGATGAGTTCGATCGCCCGGTAACTGTCGGTTACATGCACGTGCTGAAGCTGCACCACCTGGTGGATGACAAGATGCATGCCCGTTCCACTGGCCCGTACAGCCTGGTGACCCAGCAGCCGCTGGGTGGCAAGGCGCAGTTTGGTGGCCAGCGTTTCGGTGAGATGGAGGTCTGGGCGCTGGAAGCTTACGGTGCGGCCTACACACTGCAGGAAATGCTCACGGTCAAGTCCGACGACGTTTCCGGCCGTACCAAGGTTTACGAGAACATCGTCAAGGGCGACCACAAGATCGAAGCTGGCATGCCGGAGTCGTTCAACGTTCTTACCAAGGAAATTCGTTCCCTGTGTATTGATATCGATCTGGAGCGTCACTGATCCTTCTGCGTGCGGCACGCCGCATGCGGAAACGTGTTGATGAAGTGATTCGGGCATCGTCCCAGTTGATGGGCACAAGGCTAATGAGGAGTTTCAAATGAAAGCATTGCTGGATTTATTTAAGCAGGTAACTCAGAAAGAAGAGTTTGACTCGATCAAGATCGGTCTGGCTTCCCCCGAGAAAATCCGTTCCTGGTCCTACGGCGAAGTGAAAAAGCCGGAAACCATTAACTACCGCACCTTCAAGCCGGAGCGCGATGGTCTGTTCTGCGCCAAGATTTTCGGCCCGACCAAGGATTACGAGTGCCTGTGCGGCAAGTACAAGCGCCTCAAGCATCGCGGCGTGATCTGCGAGAAGTGCGGTGTTGAGGTCACACTGTCCAAAGTGCGCCGTGAGCGCATGGGCCACATCGAGCTGGCTTCGCCGGTTGCACACATCTGGTTCCTGAAGTCGCTGCCTTCCCGTCTGGGCATGGTGCTGGACATGACGCTGCGCGACATCGAGCGCGTGCTGTATTTTGAAGCCTATGTGGTGACCGAGCCTGGCCTGACTCCGCTCAACCGCGCACAGCTGCTGTCGGAAGATGACTACCTCGCCAAGCTGGAAGAGTATGGCGATGACTTCACCGCACTGATGGGTGCGGAAGGCGTGCGCGCTCTGTTGCGCAGCCTGGATGTGCCTTCCGAGGTGGAGAAGCTGCGCAGCGAGCTGGAAGGCACGACTTCCGAGACCAAGATCAAGAAATACGCCAAGCGCCTGAAAATTCTCGAGGCGTTCATGCAGTCCGGCATCAAGCCGGAGTGGATGGTGATGGAAGTGTTGCCAGTGTTGCCGCCGGAACTGCGTCCGCTGGTACCGCTGGATGGTGGGCGTTTCGCGACTTCCGATTTGAACGATCTGTATCGTCGCGTCATCAACCGTAACAACCGTCTCAAGCGCTTGCTGGAGCTGAAGGCGCCGGAAATCATCGTGCGCAACGAGAAGCGCATGCTGCAGGAAGCGGTGGATTCTCTGCTGGACAACGGCCGTCGCGGCAAGGCGATGACCGGCGCCAACAAGCGCCCGCTCAAGTCGCTGGCCGACATGATCAAGGGCAAGGGCGGTCGCTTCCGCCAGAACCTGCTGGGCAAGCGCGTGGACTATTCCGGCCGTTCCGTGATCGTGGTGGGCCCTCAGCTCAAACTGCACCAGTGCGGTCTACCCAAGAAAATGGCGCTGGAACTGTTCAAGCCGTTCATTTTCGAGCGTCTGGAAAAGATGGGTCTGGCCACCACGATCAAGGCCGGCAAGCGCATGGTCGAGGCTGAAGAGCCGATCGTGTGGGATATCCTGGAAGAAGTGATCCGCGAACATCCTGTGATGCTGAACCGTGCGCCTACGCTGCACCGTCTCGGCATCCAGGCGTTCGAGCCGATGCTGATCGAAGGCAAGGCGATCCAACTGCACCCGCTGGTGTGTACCGCGTTCAACGCCGACTTCGACGGTGACCAGATGGCCGTGCACGTACCGCTGTCGCTGGAAGCACAGATGGAATGCCGCACCCTGATGCTGGCCTCCAACAACGTGCTGTCTCCTGCCAACGGCGAGCCGATCATCGTGCCGTCGCAGGACATCGTGCTGGGCCTGTATTACATGACGCGCGAGCGTCAGGGTGCGATCGGCGAAGGTTCCATGTTTGCCGACGTGGCCGAAGCCAAGCGCGCCTACCAGGCCAAGCACGTGGATCTGCAGGCCAAGGTGATGGTGCGCATTAACGAGACGCATGTCGACGAGAAGGGCGAGCGCCAGCCCAAGCGTACGCGTTACGAAACTACGGTGGGTCGCGCCATCCTGTCGGAAATTCTGCCGGCCGGTCTGCCCTTCAGCGTGGTGAACAAGGCGCTGAAGAAGAAGGAAATCTCGCGTCTGATCAACACCAGCTTCCGCCGTTGCGGCCTGCGCGACACCGTGATCATGGCCGACCAGCTGATGTACACAGGTTTTGCCTACGCGACTCGCGCCGGCATCTCCATCTGCGTGGACGACATGCTGGTGCCGCCCCAGAAGGGCGACCTGATCGCGGCTGCCGAGAAGGAAGTGCACGAAATCGACACGCAATACACCTCCGGTCTGGTGACCCAGGGTGAGCGCTACAACAAGGTGGTGGATATCTGGGGCCGTACCGGTGACGTCGTGGCCAAGGCCATGATGGACCAGCTCGGTAGCGAGCCGGTGGTTGACCGCGCCACTGGCCAGCCTCGCACGGATGCCAAGGGCAAGCCGGTGATGCAGGAATCGTTCAACTCCATCTACATGATGGCCGACTCCGGCGCGCGTGGCTCTGCGGCACAGATTCGCCAGTTGTCCGGCATGCGCGGCCTGATGGCTAAGCCGGATGGCTCGATCATCGAGACGCCGATTACCGCGAACTTCCGCGAAGGCCTCAACATGCTGCAGTACTTTATTTCCACCCACGGTGCACGTAAGGGTCTGGCTGATACCGCGCTGAAAACAGCGAACTCCGGTTACCTGACACGCCGCCTGGTCGACGTGACCCAGGATCTGGTGGTGATCGAGGACGATTGCGGCACCACCAATGGCCGTGCCATGAAGGCGCTGGTCGAGGGCGGTGAGGTGATCGAGGCGCTGCGTGAGCGCATCCTCGGCCGCGTGGCCAGCACCGACATCGTCAATCCGGAATCCGGCGCCACCCTGTATGAAGCCGGCACCCTGTTGAATGAAGACATGGTGGAGACCATCGAGTCTATGGGCATCGACGAAGTGCGCGTGCGTACTCCGCTGACCTGTGACACCCGCTTCGGCCTGTGCTCCAAGTGCTACGGCCGCGATCTGGGCCGTGGCGGTCTGGTCAATGTGGGCGAGGCAGTCGGCGTGATCGCAGCGCAGTCGATCGGTGAGCCGGGTACCCAGCTGACCATGCGTACCTTCCACATCGGTGGTGCGGCATCGCGTACCGTAGTGGCCAGCCAGGTAGAGGGCAAGTCCAATGGTGTGGTCAAGTTCAGCCAGAACATGCGCATCGTCACCTCGAAGACCGGTGTTCAGGTGGTCGTGGCACGCAGCGGCGAAATCATGGTGACTGACGATCATGGCCGTGAGCGTGAGCGTCACAAGGTGCCTTACGGTGCGACCTTGACGGTGCGCGAAGGTACTGCTGTGCGCGCCGGTGAAGTGCTGGCGACCTGGGATCCGCATACCCGTCCGGTGGTGACCGAGTATGCCGGCCGCGCCCGTTTCGAGAACGTGGAAGAGGGCGTGACCGTAGCCAAGCAGATCGACGAGGTGACTGGTCTGTCCACCCTGGTGGTCATCGATCCCAAGCGCAGCACGACGCAAACCAAGGGCGTGCGCCCACTGGTACGCCTGCTGGATGACAATGGCAATGAGATCAAGATCGCCGGCACCGACATCCCGATCTCGGTGGCGTTCCAGACCGGCAGTATCATTACCATCGAAGACGGTCAGCATGTGGGTGTGGGTGACGTATTGGCCCGTATTCCGCAAGAGTCGTCCAAGACACGCGACATTACCGGCGGTCTGCCGCGCGTTGCCGAGCTGTTCGAAGCACGTTCGCCCAAGGATGCCGGCATGCTGGCCGAGGTGACCGGTACCGCTTCCTTCGGCAAGGAAACCAAGGGCAAGCAGCGTCTGATCATCACCGACGTGGATGGCGTGGCGCATGAGTTCCTGATTCCCAAGGACAAGCACGTGCTGGTGCACGACGGCCAGGTGGTCAACCAGGGCGAGATGATTGTGGACGGCCCCGCCGATCCGCACGACATCCTGCGCCTGCTGGGCATCGAAGCGCTGGCCCGTTACATCACCGACGAAGTGCAGGACGTTTACCGCCTGCAGGGTGTGAAGATCAACGACAAGCACATCGAGGTGATCGTGCGCCAGATGCTGCGCCGCGTTCAGGTGGTTGATCCAGGCGACACTACTTTCATTCCGAAAGAACAGGTGGAGCGCGCCGACGTGCTGCAGGAAAACGAGCGCGTGGAAGCCGAGGACAAGCGTCCGGCGACATACCAGTACATGTTGCTGGGTATTACCAAGGCTTCGCTGTCGACCGATTCGTTCATTTCGGCAGCTTCCTTCCAGGAGACCACTCGCGTTCTGACCGAAGCTGCGATCATGGGCAAGAAAGACGAGCTGCGTGGCCTGAAGGAAAACGTCATTGTGGGCCGCTTGATCCCGGCGGGTACCGGTTTGGCCTATCACGGCATCCGTCGCAAGCAAGCGCAGGACTGTTGATCGTCAGCGCGAACGGGCGTTGGTTCGCGGCCGGCATCCTGAGGAGGGGCGATCAGTAGGCCCGATCCGAAACGGGACGGATCGGTCAGGCGATGAGCGCGGTTTTCTCTCCGAGATCGACCGGATAGACGCCGTTGAACGCCGACGTGGAGAACACGTCCTCGGGAAGCC
>DATDDN010000018.1:0-38925 GCA_036523795.1 Gallionellaceae bacterium
CCGCTTTTAACCAAGGAGCCAGCATGCGTATCGGTGTACCCAGGGAAATCAAGGATCATGAATTCCGCGTCGGCCTGACCCCGGCCGGTGCGCGTGCCCTGTGCGAGGCGGGGCATCAGGTGTGCGTGGAGACGCATGCCGGCGATGCCATCGGCTTTCACGATGCGCAGTATCGCGCCGCCGGCGCCGAGATCGTAGCCTCGCCGCAGGAGGTGTATGCCTGCGACCTGGTGATCAAGGTGAAGGAGCCGCAGCCCGCCGAGGTGCCGCTGTTGCGCAAGGAGCTGACGCTGTTCTGCTACCTGCACCTGGCCGCCTCGCGCGAGCTAACCGAGCAGCTGCTGCAGAGCAAGGCCACCTGCATCGCCTATGAAACCGTGGTGGATGCGCAGGGCACTCTGCCCCTGCTCACGCCGATGTCGGCGGTGGCCGGACGGCTGGCCATCCAGATGGGCGCGTGGGCGCTGACCATGGCCAATGGCGGGCGTGGCGTGCTGCTGGCTGGCGTGCCCGGCGTGGCGCCCGGCCGCGTGGCCATCCTCGGCGGCGGCGTGGTGGGCGGCAATGCCGCACGCATCGCCGTGGGCATGGGTGCGGAGGTCACTGTGCTGGAGCGCGACGTCAAGCGCCTGCAGCATTTCGAGGAAGTGTTCGGCGCGCGCCTGAAGACGCGCTATTCGGAGGCGGATGCCATCGAGGAATGCGTACGGGATGCCGACCTGGTGGTGGGTGCGGTGCTGCTGCCGGGCAAGCATGCGCCCAAGCTGGTCAGCCGTTCGCTGGTGCAGAGCATGCGCCCCGGCTCGGTGCTGGTGGACGTCTCTATCGACCAGGGCGGCTGCGCCGCCACCTCACGCCCCACCACGCACAGCCAGCCGCTGTATGTGGAGGAAGGCGTGGTGCATTACTGCGTGACCAACATGCCTGCGGCCACCGCGCGCACCTCGACCCAGGCGCTCACTCTCGCCACCCTGCCCTACCTGCTGGCGCTGGCCAACAAGGGAGTGAGCCGCGCACTGCGGGAAGACGCCGGGCTGCGCGACGGGTTAAACCTCTGCGCAGGTCACGTCACCTACCGTCCGCTTGCAGAAGACTTGAGCATGCCGTTTGTGCCGCCGGAGCAGGCGCTGGCCTGAGCGGCGCAGGCGAAAGCTGTTTCCCGATCAGCTGCATGCAGTCTTCCCTGGGCAAGGGCTTGCTGAAGTAATAGCCCTGCAGTCTTTCCACGCCCATTTCCTGCAGCAGTCTGGCCGTCTCGGCATCTTCCACGCCTTCCGCAACGAGCCTGAGCTTCAGCGCACGCCCCATGTCGACGATGGTCTTGATCATGATTCTGCCGCTGTCGGAATGGATGCGCCGCACAAAAGAAATGTCGATCTTCAGCTCGCACACGGGGAATTCGTGCAGATAGGACAGCGAGGAATAGCCCGTGCCAAAATCGTCGAGTGACAGGCAGAATCCTGCGTCGGCCAGTTCTTTCAGGGATGCCTTGATGTTGCCCATGCCCAGCAGCGCAATGCTCTCCGTGATCTCAAGTTTCAGCTGTTTCGGCGCGACGCCGTATTTTTCGACCAGCGCAAGCAGCTCCTGCTTGAAGCCTGGCAAGAACAGCTGACGATTGGAGATATTGACCGACATCTGCAGCCCGGAATCGCGCCGGGCAAACTCGCTGAAATCCTGCAGCGCCTGTTCCAGCACCTGCCGCCCCATATCACCAATCATGCCGAGGTTTTCCGCCAGCGGAATAAAGATCGCCGGGCTGACCCAGCCCTGCTTTTCGTCATGCCAGCGTGCCAGCGCTTCAAATGCCACGGTTCGCCCGCTCGCGGCTTCGACCAGCGGCTGATAATTCACCTGAATCTCGCGACGGCTTACCGCTGCGGCGAAACGCCCTGTCCTGTCCAGGTCCTCATGGCCCCGATCACCGTCGCGCATGCGGCCATATATCTGGACGTTGTTGCGTCCCTGCGACTTGGCAAAGAACAGCGCCTTGTCTGCCTTGATGAGCAGCTTGTCGCTGGCGCTCGCATCGTCCGGGAACACGGCCACGCCGATGCTCAGCGTCACCTTGGTATCGATATATTCGACCAGCACGCGCTGCTGGATCGCTGACATCAGCTTCTCGGCCACCTCGCTGGCTTCGCTTTCGTCCTGCAGTCCCTGCAACAGCACGACAAACTCGTCGCCGCCCCAGCGCGCCATGGTGTCGCTGTCGCGCAGGGTTTCCTTCAGCACGGTGCTGATGGAAACCAGCAGATGGTCGCCGGCCTTGTGGCCGTGAACATCATTCACCTGCTTGAAATTGTCGAGGTCTATGAACAGGACAGCCACCTTGTGGCCGCGGCGCTTTGCCTGGGTGATGGCCTGTTCCATTCGTTCTTCCAGCAGGACGCGGTTGGGCAGATTGGTCAGGGCATCGTGCATCGCCATGTGGGAAATATGCTTTTCCTGCAGATACGATTCGGTGATGTCCCGCAACACGCCGCGTATCACCGAGCGCGGATGATGCTTGCCGTAGCGCGTGAATTTTCCTTCTACCCAGTGCTCGTCGTCATCCTCGCGCAGCATGCGCAAGCGCAAGGTCCTCACCTCACCGTCTTCGATGCGCTCCAGCAGTTGGCGCAGGGCCGCACGATCGTCCGCGTGGACATATTCGGCAAACGGCCGTCCCAGGCAGGGGCAGCTCAATACGTTGACGGCTTCTTTCCCGAGCAGCTTGCTCCAGCTGTCGGTCAGGCGCACGATCCTGCCGTCCCAGGACAGCTCCACCACCACTTCGCTGAGCAGGTTGAGGGTATCCAGATGCTCGGCATTGATCTTGTTCAGGCTCCTGATTTCGTCCATCTCGCTGCGGAAGCGGCACTTCCTGAGTATCTTCTCCATCAGGCAGAAACGGGTAAAACCGGACTGCAGCAGGTTCACGCTGACAAAGAACAGCAGCGCCAGTCCGAGCAGGTGCAGGTCCGGCCGGAGATAGAAAATGATGCCGGAGGCAGTGATCAATGCGCCCGCTATCGTGCGGATAGCCGGTTCAATGTAGGGAAGCTTTCTCATCTTGCGCATTTACAGTACCCGGCAAATTCAACCAAATCGGCATGCCTTGCCTGAGGGGGACGCCGGAGTCGGCAGCGCAGGGAATACAGCGGAAGGAAAGCCGGTAAGCGCGCAGAGATAAAACGGCTTGTCTGGTAATCCCGCTGTCATAGAACCTCCTTGGCTCCTTAGACCGGTAACTTTGCGTCCCTGCCTTTAGGCAGGTTTGCCCTGATCAGATTTTCAACATCCGTATGGCACAAAGGCCGATACGTGAATACCATCATACTCAACATGGATAATGTGTCAAGCATAGGCCGCCTGCCGGGATCGCAGGGCGGGCAGACAGGAAATCTCGCGATGCATGGAATAAATCGCGTTCCCGCTGCGTCTTACACTCAAGGCCACACAATTGTGAGGCCTGTGCACCGGTGTTGACGGCAAATCTCCCATGCTGGCAGGCCGCGTGTGCCGTAATGCCCTCTCAGCCCGGCTCCCGGGCCGGGTATTTGTTTCCAGCGTTCCCCCACTGGAACCCGCCTGCAGTCCGGGCGGGATTTTTTTGCCCGCTTGCCGGCCTCATTCACCGGGCATGTCGCACTTCTCTGCAGCGGCCTCCCGCAGGATCTGCACGCCCCCGCGCAACACCAGCAGCGCGATGACGGTGCCGATGACGAGGTCTGGGTAGCGGCTGCCCAGCGCCCACACCAGCACACCGGACAGGATGACGCCGGCGTTGGCGATCACGTCGTTCTTGGAAAAGATCAGCGAGGCGCGCATGTGCACGCCGGCATCGCGATGTTTCGCAACCAGGGTGAGGCAGATCGCATTGGCCACCAGCGCCACCAGGCCCACGCCCATCATCAGCGCACTCACCGGCTCGCTGCCGTGCACGGCCTTGCCGTACACATCGGCCAGCACCAGCAGGGCCAGCAGGATCTGGGCGTAGCCGCTCACGCGCGCCGAGCCGGCCTGCAGCGCGGCGCTCTTGCCCACGGCATACAGGCTGATGGCGTACACCGAGGCATCGGCAAACATGTCGAGCGAATCCGCGATCAGCCCGGTGGATTGCGCCAGCCAGCCCAGCACCACCTCAAACACGAACATGAAGGCGTTGATCGCCAGCACCATCCGCAACGTCTTGCGCTCTTCCTCATTGCGCGCTTCCATGCCACAACCGCAACCTGACACCACGAGCTCCCGTAAAATCACGCCGACCACTGGATGCCCGCGGGCAAACGGTAGCTTGAATATTCAAAATGCAGGATGCGCCGCGGCGCGTCCACCACCGACTTCTCGGACGCATGCAGAATGTGCGGACGCATCACCACGGCCCCGCCCGCCGCCGTTTCGCAATAGACTGACCGATCCTTGTGCACGCTGTTCATCACCTGGTCGCTGGCCAGCAGGCCGATGTTGTGCGAACCCGGAATCACCTTGAGGCAGCCATTCGACCTGTCCGCAGCGTCGAGGTGTACGCGGATGGTCACCATATCCTGCAGCACCTCGAGTGGCGGCTGCACATGCCAGGCATCGGATTTCACCGACCAAGGGCCCCACCCATCCGCTTCGAAGCGCTCGGATACGCTCACGGTCCTGTCCTGATGCCAGGTCACGTACCAGTTGTTCTCCGGGGACTTGTCGAAGTAAATGGCCCTCACCAGTTGCGGCTCGCCGGTCAAATGCAGCCTGGCAACAGCCTGCAGCTCTGGCGATTGTGCCAGCGCCGCCACCTGGGGCAACTGCCGCTCTATGCGGCGAATGCCGCCGCGCAGCGGCTCCAATTTCAGCCTGGTGAGCTCGGCAAGCAGCGATTCCACCAACTCACGCGCGACCAGACTCTCGCGTACCTCAAAACCCGCCTCATCAAAACTCATGCATCGATCTCCGCTCCATGCCGCCCCTTGGCCAAACGCCGAAGCGGGCATCATTTGACGCCCAGGACTGTGAATGCAATCTTGTTATCCAAGTTTGCCAGCGCGGCATTGTCTGCCGCTGTTGGATTGCCTACCGACACATGTACGTCAATCCAGCGGTCCTGAACAAGCGCATAGTAGTTCACATTCTTGACGCTGATCTTCTGCCCGCCCCAGATGCGCCTGTAGAAGTATTCGACTTTCACATAGCGGTCCGTTTCAGACATTTTCACAGTGGACTTGTCGATATCGGGGTTGCGGCTGGCCAGTGGCCAGTAGTACTGATAGACGTCTTTGTTTGTGGCGGCCTTGCCCTGGGGCGGCTCCACGAAAAAGGTAACATGAAACTGCTCAGCATTGCCCTCAAATGAATAGCCGCCGTTGATGTCGCCGCCATCCCTTTCCTTGCGCAGCTTGGGCAGATCAATGTACAGAATGAGTTTGCTGTTCGGCACCTGAAACGCCCCTGCTTCAAACATGTCAGCTGTGACGCCATAGGTATTTGTCGCCAGGCTGGAGGTGCCGGAACTGGCACAGGCCGTTAGCAGGAGTGAACCGAGTATGAAGAGCCCTGTGCGTATTTTCATGGATGCCTTCCTGATTGGAGGGTTAAGGAGTCTCAATGTCATAGTCAAAACTTTCTTCATTCAGATAACCATCGGGAAAGTCAAAGTCGCTATTTTTTTCCGCACACTGCAGCGACCCGATCTGCTTCTTGTTATTTCGTATGACCATGCCGGCGCTTTGATATTTTTCACGGCTTCCGCCCTTCCTGGGCGGACCGCTGGTGATCTTGGAATAGAGAACATAGTCGTACGTTCCAATGGAAAAGCGGACGCGCCCTTCGCCTCCTGCCGAATAGCCGGCCGTGCTGTAGAAAAAGTTTTCAGCGCCGGGCTGGAGCGCTTTCGGGAAGATCAATTCTGGCCGCCCCAGCGCGCCGAAACGATACTGCAGATACCCGCCCTGCCCCGCCACAGGTTTGGACATGCATAGCGACAATATCTTTTTTCCAGCATGGCAGCTGAACACCACCTGCTCCTGCTTGCTGCAATGAGTGCTCGCCTGGCTGGCCAGGCTGACGGGCGACCAGGCGGCAAACAGAAGAAGTGCGAAGTAGTGTCGTATCATCATGGCTGGAATATCCCCATTGCTGTTGATCTCACTGGCAAACGCTGCGTCAGCGCCGCACGTCCTGCGGGCTGATTGCACAAGTGGCGCGCATTACGTTTTCTGCCGGAACCGGACTGACCGCACGAAGTCCAGAAACAATTCGCGATCTGCCTCCCGATAGTTGACCTTGGAAATGTGCATGTCGACCCACACGCCTTCCTTCACAAAGTGAGCATTCATGTGTTGCTGTTTCAGGTTGAAGCCGCTGACCGGGCCATCCATGTTTTCTGACACATAGACATCCCCTATCCGGGATGAACGCCAGTTCTTCTTGCCGGGAAAACCGGCCTTGAGTTTTTCCGAGAAGTAGTCTCGACAGGATTCGCTGTCGTTGCACTTTGTCGCGTGCTCGAAATTGAACGAAACACTCAGCCCGGTTCTGCCATTCGTGAGGAAATAGTAAGGCCGGGAGTTGTCGGCCTGTTCCAGCTTGAAACCTTCGGATGGAAACTCCATGGCCCACGCCGTGGTTGGCACGGCAATGCGATACACCCCACCCTGCGTTTCAATTGACGAGACATCCGTCGCGCATGCCGTTACGAGCGCGCAGAGAATCACGATCAGCCAGCCGTAATGCTTCCTCATTCCTTCCTCCTGTTTGTGCCGCTTAACGCCTGAATAAGACCATGCCACGAAATCCGTGGGACTGGATGACGCTGCCATGCTCCCCAAGTCACCACCTATCGTTCGCAATCTTCCCGCGTCTGGCCAGCTCCTGCGCGCTCGGCTCGTCACCCACGAACGAACCGGGCCGGACCTCGCCATCCGACACATAGGTGCTCATCACCACGCCGCCGCTGGACACCTGAGAACGGACCAGTCGCAGCGCGCATGGCCTGGCGCTTTCGCCAAAAAGGCGCTTGCCCCGCCCAAGCACCAGCGGAAACGTCCACACGTTGTACTCGTCTATCAGTGATGCGGCCTGCAGCGTCTGAATCAAGTTGCCGCTGCCGATGATCTGCAGGTCAGGGCCGGGCTGGGCCTTGAGCGCGCTGATTGCCGAGACCGTATCGCCCTGAAGCAGGCTGGAGTTGTTCCAGTCGAGCGCAGTCAATGTGCGCGACGCAACGTATTTTTTCGCTGCATTGAGCGTCTGCGCAATCGGATCGTTCTCGGGCTGGTATGGCCAATAGGCTTCGAATATCTCGTAGGTCCTGCGGCCGAGCACCAGCTCCCTGCCCTTGCCGTCAAAACCCGCTGCCGTGAGGTCCATGTCTTGGCTTGCATAGGGGAACATCCAGCCGCCAAACCGGAAGCCGCCGGTCGGGTCCTCTTCCGGCCCGCCGGGGGCCTGCAGGATGCCATCAAGCGACACAAACGTAGATGCGATGAGCTTTCTCATGGGAACACTCCTTTGGTGAGGCGGGGTTTATCCTGTAGGTGGCTGTCAGATGGTTGCACCGGTCAGTGCCAAGAAACAGTGCAGCCCACCTGTTCTACACAGCTGCGGATTTACCCTAATCCGCATAGTCTTCCAGGCCCGCATGCCCCATGATAATACGGGCAGCCGGAAGTGTCGCCAAGTTGCCCCATATTGCCCGCTTCTTCAACTCATCATTCGCATGAAACAAGACCGGGTCCTTCGAGCCTCCAAATTCCGGGAGTCCAGGTTTATGGGTGCGCCGCTTTTTGCGCAACCTGTTCAGCCGGCTTGTACGAAGCCAACACACTTTGAATCCTCGCCAATATTTCAGGCGACTGGACATGGCGCTCGCCTGTCACCAGCAAAGCAAAATTGTCCGCCAGTATTTCCTCCGGATGAATGATGTAGTTGGTGTTGCGGCCTACCTGATCAAAGAACCCGGACACCTGCCCCACGCCGACCAGGCGAGGTCCATGCGGATCGCTCATTGCACGAGCCGTGCCGGAGCCGGCCGGCTTTTCCACCAGCAGCAGCGCCATCTGCAGGTAGTCGAAAAACTCACCGCCCCGAGCCGGGCTGTACCGCGGCGTCTGAGAAAACAGGATGGGAACGGCCCACGCTGTTTCGCTGCCGGACTTGATTTGAATGCAGTAATCATTCACGGGCGCATCCGGATTGGTGATCTTGCGTGGCGCCAGCTGTGAGGGGAATTCGATTTCACCGCAGTAGCGAAATCCGATGGCTTCATAGAGCTGCCTGGAGAGTTTCGGATTCGAGCGCGAAGAGATATGAAATAGCTCATGCGCCAACAGTTTCTGGATCTCGTATTCCGACGACGCAAGAACGCTGCGCGGCAGGACGATCGCATTCCCTCGCGTATACGCAGCGTCTCCTTCCTCCCGACCGGATGTCTTGATGACATAGATCTCGCTCGGCAGCGGCAACAACAGGCGATGGGCTTCGGCCTGAACCTTCTGGAAAGCCGTCGCCACAAGGCTCTTTTCACGCGGCTCCCAATCCATAACCGATGACGCGACAAACTCCACATATTGCGCTTCGGAGACATCCCGGTCTGTCTTCATTCTCGCCGCGCGATCAAACGGGCTCAATCGTGTAAGGAATGCGTCCTTGGCCGAGAGTATGGCGCGCGAGTCCGAGGCGGATGCAAACAACAGCTCCTGAGCATTAACCTGGCCAGTGCAGGCCACAAGAAATGCCGCTGCAAGAATTGCTTTCAGTTGACGTTTCATCATTTCTCCTAAATTGTGTGCCGCATAGACGCAAGGGGAGATTGTGCAGCAAGCGGTCACGCGGTCAAAGAACTATGTAGACATGTGCTCCGCCATCAGGGGCTGTTTCGGTGTTCGGCGGAGATGACTGCTATGTGCAAGACAAGGGTCACTCAGAAACAGCTGTGAATTTCCGAGTTGTGCCCATTACAGTCATTATGCTTTGCTAATCAATCTCCCGTAAGTAGTCATTCGTGACTGGCAAAAATCAACTACTCAGAGCGGGGAAACATGGGTTTAGGCAGATTCGTCAGGGACGCCTGTCGTCTGCATAGATCATTTGACGTTTCTTAAGGATTCGCCTCTTGCCACACAAAATATTGGTCTATAAGTCTCACCAGCGGAGCTACCACTAGAGCAACCAAGAACGTCAACACGAAAAAACCGGATAGTCCGAAATGTCCCATTGGAATAGCTCGCTCAACGAAATGATGGATTGGCGTGATTACAGGAACATATATCTGTGAAAGAGTCGCAGCAAAAGAAATAAGCGTCAATGTTGTTGATAGGCAAGGCTGCCAATAATCACTCTTGCTAAATTTCTTTGATGATCTCCAAGATATTACCGGCATCGATAGCGCAAAGCCGGCTGCCATAAATCCTGCGTTTATGACCAAGGACTGTATGAGAAGTATCAAATCTCCTCCCTTCCACATTATGTACGGGAAAAGAGTTAGAGCGCCAGAAAGGAAGGCGGCTGCAAAAGCAATTGATATTTTTTGAGTCTCTTCACTACGCCACCTATGAGCCTGACATTTACTTAACGGACGCATCATCCACATGATGATTGAGTAAAGTCTTACCATTGACCGAGGGTAGGCACGTCCCTATCCAATCCCCCAGAGCTGTCGCTCTCAAATGACAGCTCCTGGGACAACTCGCGCAGTATAGGAATGGTCATTATCTATGTGCAAGCTGCCTGAATGTATGGGTTTGCCACCTGGCTCAGCTGTGCCCATTCCTGCCATTACATATCGTTAACACATTTCCCGAAATCGGACATTCAACGTCTGAAATCTCAGGTGCTGCGCGGCTTCATCGTGCAGCGTTCTGTGGATTGTTGGTTAGCCTTTCCGCAAAAACGCGTCGCTGCCGAAGAGTTCGATATCGGCATTCATTGCGACAAACGCGTCGCTGTTTACAAACTTATCGACGTTCGATCGGAATGCCTCATCGATCTTTGCTTTTTGACGATCCGATACGCTGTCGAGAGCATCGTGCATCTTCGTGGCCTTCTCGTTCAAGTAGTCTGCTAAGGCTCGCGGAACCACGTACTTACGCGGTTCAACAAATCCGTGGGTTGCATGAACCTTGGTGCCTTTCCAATGATCCGGGTTGGGTTCGTGAACAAAGCCAAGAATAATGAAGCGCCCAAGTTTTGAATAGGTAAAAATCGACCGCGACCCACGACAAAAATCCATGTGAATTGCTCTCATCAAATAGCGATTGATATTGGGCACTAAATCAGCGCTTGCGCTCGATATTTGATCAAGTGGAAGAAGGTGTTGCTGAAAAATTCCCGGATTTGGTCTTTTACCCAACAAAAACTCACGCCATACAATTTCGGCCTCAAAAACGTGACCAAGAGCATTGGGTTCCCAGTCTTTTAAATGCCCTTCATCTCGGTAAAATCGGAGAACACGCCAAGACACTGAAGTGCAGAACTTCAGTAGCCAATCCGAATACCGAATGACCTTTCCGGATTCAGCAAGATACGGATGAAAGAGCCGACCTGCAAAAGCTGTTTCAGACCGGCTAAACAATTCCTCGCACGAGGCACAAAGCCAGTATCTCTTGATCCCATCTTGAACTCGCCTATTCGGTTCGAGGCTGTTTCGAATGTGACCATTACCAGAAGACTCCCGGAGCCAGCGATAGGTAAACGCCGGAAGGATATGACTCAACTGTAGCTCTGAGTCAATCTGACAAAGACGGCATTGATCGGTAGGCATAGCTGTAGAGCAGTAACATTCTCAATAAGCCGCGCCGCTGGCATTACCGAAAATGACTGCTACGCTTTCTGGTGTCGGCTTCATTGAATTGTTGGGTGTTTCATTTTTTCTGAGCATTGGAGGCGGATTTTTCGAGATCTATGATTTTTTTGACTGCCCCATATCCTACCGTTCGATTCCCCTCTCGCACCAGAAACGCCATACCGGGATATACCTTTCCAAGGTGCTCCTGCGGGGACAGAAAGCCGAGATAGGCACGTACCTTCTCTCCAGGATTTACTTTCTCCACGTCCGGGTATTCGTGCGGTGCGTCCCAGTCGCGCCCTTCGTAATAGAACTGTGGCCTGTAACCGCTGAAGGCTGGCGTGGATCGGCCACCGTGCTCAGACGGGAGGAAGTAGATTTCTGCTTCGATATCGTGCGGCACTGTCATGGTTTTTATGGCGCCCAACAGTTATTAGACGAACCCGCCGGTCCGCATAATACAGACAGGAGTGTATGTTTGCCGCAAAACAGCCATTCACGAACGGCTGCACTTGGGACAACGCGCGCAGTATATGAACGGCAATTATCTATGTGCAAGCTGCCTGAATGTATATGCGTTGTCACTCGGCTCAATGTACCCATAACGGCCATCACGGCTTGGCAAAAGCAAACGCGCGGAAGTGGGTTAGCGTGAGGTACGGACTTTTGCCAGTCAGCAACATGCGTGCACGCATGCTTACCCCCGCCTGCGCTTCTGCATTAGATCAATTGCTGTTCCGATAAGCCAATACAGCACAGCCGCCCATCCGAGAATCAGAATCCATGCCAACGCCACCTGAAACGTCCCGTGCAATGAGCTGTTTAGCAAGACTAGCCAGGCGGGAAAACCAACATATTGCCCCGTCTTTGCCAGATAGAAATTCTGCCACCACTCTAACGGCGTACCCGGCTTTCTTATGATTGGCCAATAAAGTGCCTCAGCCATAACGCCAACACTCAGAACCGCCACCACAAATTGTGCGCTTCGTTTTTTCATACGCTTGGTTCAGGTTCTCTTGGCCCGTGTTGCTGCCACGTCATAGCTCCTCCCTCGGCGCGGAGTACCATGAACAGCCGCACGCTATAGTATCCAGCGCACTGCATCCAAGGGATCGATTTCAGGCAGATAAGGCCACCTTCCCACTCTCGGTTGTCAAGCAACGCCTCGAAGGTCTGCTCGCCATTCAGATTGCAGAAGAAGAAACGCGCCCAATGGGTGTCTCCTGAAAGCTGCAAGCTTTTTACGGCGCGCTCTATTGCGGGAAACAGCTCTCCTGGCACATGGGACTCCCCGTTCTCAGAGGCGCGCGTGCCGAAGTTGCCGATATAGGCGGTGAATGGTTGCCCGCCAATCATCCATTGCTCAGTGGTTACCTGGTCCGGGTCGTTCTTGTGCCAAATCGCAGCAAGCAGCACATGAAACGAATTGACGGCGAAATTCTCAAACGCATTCCTCATTCCTTGGCTTCCGCTGCCAACGCCGCCAAAGCACTCTTCGATGCAAACCTCTTTATTCAGCCAAACCTGGACGTCGAGGCGGCCGCTCGTCTCGCGCGGGTGCCACAATGCCCGCACTGCAGGAAATTCGCCGTTGGGCACAAGCCATTCTTTGTGAAGCGCGCAAGACAGGCCATGGCTCTCAAATAGCTCTTTGAGTTCTGTGAGCGGCGTTTGAAATTCCGTAGTCATTTCGGTGTGCATTAGTCGTGGTTAATTAATAGCGGGCAGGTCGATCTGGAAACTGGGCGCCCCCATGCGACGTCAGCTAATGGGACAACGCGCGAATAGACGCCCTCTCGAATGATGGGTTGGATTTCACGATGCTTTATTTGTTTTACGAAAAATTAGCACACCTATTCCGTAACCGAGTAAGCCCCACTGAAGGCAAAACCCTACCCAAATGGCGACCGCGCTAGGTTCGTGTGCATTTTCCGCCACAAGGATGCCTGCAATAGCTGGAAGAAAATTCAGGTCGCTGTATAAATCTGGAAGCGTGCGGTGCTCTACAAAATATTGCCCCATGAGAGGCGCAATTGGATCAAATGATTTCCACAATAAAAACATTGAGGCAACAAAAAACGAAGAAAACAGAAGTCGTTTAAGTTGGAGTGTCATCTTCATTATTTAGTATGCCAAACAGTTATTAGACGGGCGCGTCGGTCAGCATTATTAGAAATAGTGAGGGCGAAAATCATCGATAACCATTTATCAATGATCGAACAAAATCGCCTTCATAGCATGGGCGTTTGCCAAGCGTCTCCTGATGAAACGTTCCGCCAGGCATCCGCGCATATCTACCCGCTAACTCCCCAGCGGAAAATGACACGCCACCTGATGCCCGCCTCCCACATCGCGCAGCTGCGGCTCATTGGCGGGGTCAGTGCATTCCGCCGGGCGGCCGCGCTGCTCGAACACCGGGCAGCGCGGGGCGAAGCGGCAGCCGCGATAGGGGCGCTCGTAATCGAACACGCCCCAGGCGGCGCGGCGCTCGATGCGGATGGGCTGGGTGGCTTCGCGGCTGTGCTTTTCCACCAGCGATGACCACAGGATGTAGGTGTAGGGGTGGCGCGCGGCGCTGGCCACGTGTTCGGTCACGCCCATTTCGACGATGCGGCCCAGGTACATCACGGCCACTTTGTGGCTCATCAGTTCAACCACTTGCAGGTCGTGCGAGATGAACAGGTAGGACAGGCCCAGCTCGCTCTGCAGGTCGCGCAGCAGGTTGACCACCTGGGCCTGGATGGACACGTCCAGTGCGCTGGTCGGCTCATCCGCCACCAGCAGGCGCGCACCCACGGCGAGCACGCGCGCAATGCCGACGCGGCGCTTTTCGCCGCCGGACAGCTCGGCCGGGTAGCTGGCCAGCTTGCTGGATTTGAGGTTGACCTGCTCCAGCAGCTGGCGCGTCCTGCGCGCCACTTCGGCATCGCTGGGGCGGCCGTGCACGGTGAGGGCTTCCCTGAGGATGTCTCCCACGCGCATCTTGGGATTGAGTCCGGCATCCAGGTCCTGGAAGATCATCTGCATGTCGCGGCGCAAGGGGCGCAGCGCGGCATCGTCGAGATGGGTGATGTCCTGCCCGGCGAATTCGATGCGCCCGGAGGTGGGTGCAGTCAGGCGCAGGATGGTGCGCGCCACGGTGGTCTTGCCGCAGCCGGACTCGCCCACCAGCCCCATGGTTTCGTTCTCGCGCAGGTAGAAGCTGACGCCATCCACCGCGGGGATGGTGGCGCCGCGCCGGTTGAACGGCGACAGCAGGTCGCGCTTGCGCGTGAAGTGCTTGCTGAGCTGATGGACTTCGAGGATGGGCTTGGGCATGTCACTCATTTGGCAAAGCGCCAGCAGCGCAGCTGATGGCCTGGGGTCACTTCGATCAGTTCCGGATGCTGGGTGGCGCACAGGTGGCGAATCTCCGGGGTGATCTGGTTGCAGCGCGCCTGGAAGCGGCAGCCGGGCGGCACGCTGATGGTATCCAGCACCTCGCCTTCAATGGCCTGCAGGCGGGCGCGCGTGCGGATCTTCTGCTCGCTGGGCACCGAGGCCAGCAGCGCGGCGGTGTACGGGTGCTTGCACTCCTGGTGCGCATCCAGCACCTGCGCGGCGGGTCCGTATTCCACCACCGCGCCGCCGTAGAGCACAGCGACACGATCGGACAGGCGCGTGATCACGCTGATGTCGTGGCTGATCAGCAGCGTGGAAATGCCGGTCGCACCTTTCAGTTCCTCCAGCAAGTCTACGATCTTGGACTGGATGGTGGCATCCAGCCCGGTGGTGGGCTCGTCGGCAATCAGCAGCGAGGGTTCGGCGGAAAGCGCCATGGCGATCATGGCGCGCTGGCACATGCCGCCGGAGAGGCCGGCCGGAAACGACTTGTAGCGCAGGTGCGGCGTGTCGATGCGGACGCGCTCCAGCCAGTGGATGGCGCGCTCCTGCGCCTCCTTCTTGTTGCGGATGCCGCCATGCAGGCGCACCGCCTCGGCGATCTGCTCGCCCACCGCCATGTAGGGGTTGAGCGAGGCGCGCGGATTTTGGAAGATCATGGCGATCTCCCGGCCGCGTATGCCCTGCTGCAATTTTTCGCTCTGCACCTGCCAGCCGCGCTCGTCCTTGCGCACAACCGTCACGCGCCCTTCCTGCTCCTCCACCTGCACGTGGTCATGCAGGCCTTCCAGCAGGTTGCGCTGCACCTGCTCGCTGGCATAGTGGATGCTGCCGCCGATCACGCCGGGACCGCCGTTGACCAGGCCCATCACCGACATGGCGGTGATGCTCTTGCCGCTGCCCGACTCTCCCACCACGCCCACCGTTTCGCGCCGCCCCACTTCCAGCGAGACGCCATCCACCGAGCGGATGAAGGCCTGCTTGCTGCGTGCGTAGAAGTAGGTGCGCAGGTTGTCGATCTTGAGCAGGGGCTGGGTCATCAACGGCCTCGCTTGCCTTCCAGCATGTTGTTGAGGCCGTCGCCCAGCAGGTTGAAGCCGAGGATGGTGAACAGGATGGCCAGCGCGGGCGCGGTGGACGGCCAGAAGTTGCCCTGCAGGAAGTAGTTGGCGCCGGACTGCACCATGTTGCCCCATGACGGGGTCGGTTCTTGCACTCCGAAGCCGAGATAGCTGAGGCTGGTCTCCAGCAGGATGGCCTCGCCCATGCCCAGCGTGGCCTGGATGATGAGCAGTGCGCGGCAGTTGTACCAGAGGATGTGCTTGAACACGATCACGCGGGTGCGCAGGCCGAGTGCGATGGCCGACTCGATGAAATTCTTCTGCGCCAGCAGGTGTATCTTGCCGGCGATGGCGTTCGCCACGGCGGGGATGCCGGTGATGCCCATCACCATCATGATGTAGTAGATGTCCGGCTTGAACGCGGCGATCACCAGCAGGATCAGCACCAGGCGCGGGAAGGAATCGAGCAGGTTGGAGATGTAGGTGATCACCGTCTCGGCATAGCCGCGCCGGTAACCGGACAGCACGCCCAACACCACGCCGCCGAAGAGCGCGATGAAGACGGCGAGCAGGCCGGGCAGGAAATAGGCCTGGATGCCCAGAATCAGCCGCGACAGGATGTCGCGCCCCATGAAGTCGGTGCCCAGCAGATGGCCGGCCGTGCCGGGCGGGGCCATCAGCAGGTCCATGTTGATCTGCTGCGGGTCCTGCGGCAGCAGGTCGAACATGCCGACCACGTAGGAGACCAGCACCAGCACCACGATCAGCAGTCCATAGCTCACGTAGACGAGATCGGGTATGGCGAAACGCTTGTGCAGGGGCAGGCTGGAGTAGTCGCTGACGGCCGCGCTGGTCTGGATGTATTTTTTCATGGGAGCCTTGTCACCAGCGGGTCAGTGCGGATTGACCGCAGTATAGATCAGCCGCTGCAGCAGGCTGCCCAGGCGCACGAACAGTGCGGCCATCAGCGAGATGCCCATGATCACCGCGAAGTCGCGATCCTGCGCAGCCTGCCAGGCCATGCGCCCCATGCCGGGCCAGTTGAAGACCTGCTCGACGATGACCGCGCCCCCCAGGATGAAGGGAATCTTGGCGGCGAAGATCGCGCTCACCGGCAGCAGCAGGCCTTCCTTGAAGGCGTGGCGCCACACCGAGGCGCCCTTGGCGCGCGCGGTGCGGATGTAGTCCTCGTTCATCACGCGGCTCATTTCTTCGCGCAGATGGCGGATCACCTCGCTGATGGTGCCGCTGCCCAGGCCCAGCACCAGCACCGGCACCAGCCTGGATACCCAGTCTGTCTGCCCCGCACCCAGCGGAAAGATGCCGAAGCCATGCACGGACACGTAGATCGCAAGATAGGCCAGCCAGAACACGGGCAGCGCGGAGAACACGTAACCCAGCATGGTGAGCGGCCAGCTGATGAGCACGCGCTGGTCGCGCATCGAGGAATACATGGCGATGGGCACGGCAACGCACAGGGTCACCAGCATCGAGCCCAGAGTGAGGTACAGGGTGTTGAGACTGACACGCAGCAGCTCACCCGCCACCGGCAGGCCGGTGCGCACCGAGGTGCCCAGGTTGCCGCTCAGCAGATTCTGCAGCCAGGACAGGTATTGCCCGTACCAGCTGCGTTCCACGCCCAGCGCGCTGTGTATGCCGGCCAGCACCTGCTCGTCGGGCAGCTGTCCTTCCAGCAGCACGCTGAACGGATTGCCGGGCGCGGCATACAGGATGCCAAACACCACCACGCTGACGCCGAACAGCAGGAGCACGGCCAGCACCAGCTCCTTGAGCAGAGTCTTGAAAAATGCGCGCAGCTGGAATGACTTCATCTCAGCTCAACACCTGCTGGTGCAACAGCAGGCTGCCGCATCGCGGACACGCAGGTCATTTGCGCGATTGCGGCGGGATGTACCATTCATCCGCGTAGGAGAAGAACTTGTATGGGTGGATGGCCACGTGTTGCACCTTCTTGTGATAGGCGCTGTAGTTGGTCAGCGTCCACAGGAAGGTGTAGGGCGCCTCGTCCGCCAGCAGCGCGTGCAGCTTGCGGTTGATGGTGCGGCGCTTCTCGTGATCCAGGGTCAGCTTGCTCTCCACGATCAGCGCGTCCACTTCCGGGTTGGAGTAGCCGCCGAAGTTGTTCTTCCACGGGCCGATCTCGGCGGAGTGGAACAGCGACGAAATATCGGCCGAATCATCAAACACCCAGGATGCGTAGATCACGTCAAAGCGGTGGTCGGCAAACACGTTTTCCTTCCACGACTGCCACTCCTTGAACTCGACCTTGATCGACACGCCGATCGCCTTCAGGTAATTCTGGAAGGCCAGCACCACGCGCTTGGCCGCTTCGCTCTCCTTCTCGATCGGCACCAGCAGGGTCAGCGCCAGCTTCTTGCCGTCCTTCTGCATGATGCCATCGGCGCCCTGCTTGAAGCCTGCCTCGCGCAGCAGTTCGCGCGCCTTCTGCGGATTGAACGGCAGCGGCTGCACGTCCAGGTTATACGCCCAGCTGCCGGGTGCAAACGGACCGGAGATGATGGTGCCCTGCCCGTTGAAGAACGCATCCAGCATCTCCTGGCGGTTCAGCGCGTAGCCGAAGGCCTGGCGCACACGCTTGTCTGCCAGCAGCGGGTTGCGCAGGTTGTAGCCGAAGAAGGAGTATGACAGCGCGTTGTACGGCTGCAGGATGAAGCGCTTGTCGCCCTGGATCTCGGCGATGCTGCGCGGGTTGACCAGCACTATCATGTCGATGGCATTGAAGGTCAGCGCCTGGGTCAGGATGTTCTGGTCGGCAAACGGCTTCGCGGTGAACTGGTCGATATGGGGCCGCCCCTTGAAATATTTTTCATTGGCCACCAGGGTGATCTCTCCATCCGCATTGACGCCCTTCAGCATGTAGGGGCCGGTGCCGATCGGATGCTGCACGAAAGGATCTTCACGGGTGAGATACAGCGGGTTGGACGGACCATGTTTGGGGATGATCTTGAAGGTGAACTTGGCCAGTGCATTCAGCACCGGGCGCTTCAGCGTGAACTGCACGGTGTAGTCGTCCAGCTTTTCCACCTTCTCGATGAATTCGTAGCGCACCTTGAGCGGCGTGATGGTCTTGGGGTGCATCATCACGTTGTAGGTGAACACCACGTCGCTCGCCGTGAACGGACGGCCTTCCTCATTCCCCTTGGGATGCCAGGTCACATCCTTGCGCAGGAAGAAGGTGTAGATGCGCCCGTCGCGCGAAACCTCCCAGCGTTGCGCCAGCTCGGGCACCACTTCCTGGCGCTCGTTGATGCCGACCAGGCCATTGAAGATCAGCTCGCTCAGGCGCAGCGAGATCATCTCGTTGCCGGTGATGGGGTCGAGCGTGGCCGGGCGGCCGTATTCGCCGTAACTCAACGTGCCGCCATTAGGATGAGCGCTCCTGCGGTTATCTGCGGCGTGTGCGCTGCCGACGACGATGCCCAACAGGCTCAAAGCCAACACCAAGATGATTGCGGACTGTTTCATGACTCTCTCCCAAACTCTGTATCAACCAATTCTAACCGTTAGAATATCTTCACATCGCCGGCGCTTTGCTGCTCGACGGCATAAATCCCCTGCAACGCGTCCTGCATCTGCCTCAGTGCAGGGTATTGCTTGCTCATTTCAAAATAAATCTCCAGGCTCTCGGAGAATTGCTTGCTGCGGTAATACACCTGCGCCAGGCCGGCCAGCAGCACAGGATCGTTGATCTCGATCTTGTTCTTGTTCGCCTTGTCGCGCCCGGCTTCCAGATACTGCACAGCCTTCGCATAATCCTTGCGCGCCAGGAAATATCTGCCCAGCGCCGCATTCAGCGCAAAGAATTTCTTGCCCTCGGCGCTTTCGGCCACCGTCGCCGCACGCTGCGCGTGCGCGGCACAGTCTGCGCCCGCCTGTACACAGCTCTGCAGCAGTTCGGCCAGCAGCTCCGGCCGGCTGGCCGCCTGCTCCGCCATGTCGCGCCATTGCGCCTGCGCCTCCTGGCGTTTGCCGGCACGATACTGTGCCGCGGCCTGCACGCCGCGCGCATGGTCACGATATGCGGCAGGCAGCTTGGGCTGGGCCAGGAACAGCTCGGACTGGCGCAGCGCCTGTGCCGCATTGCCCTGCAACAGGTAGGCATCGGCGAGGTAGTAAGCCGACATGGCGGCCAGCCTGCTGTCCCGCGCCGCCTGCTCCAGCGCCTGGGTTGCCGCGTCCGCATACACCTGCCCCATGCTGCCCAGCAGGTCCGCATCATAGAAGCTCAGGGTCTTCGACTGCCCCAGCGTTTCCACGTAGGCGGCGCCGCGAAACTCCTGCTCGGCCAGCACATCCAGGCCCTTGTCGGCCATGTCGAGGCGCGCATAGGCACGCAACAGGTAACGCGCGCTGCGCGCGTTGATGCCCTTGTTCTGCTTCTTCAGTTCGGCCACCACTGCATCGGCGGCGGCCGCCGCCTGTTGCGTCTGCTGGCCTGCTTCGGCGCGGGCCGCGGCCAGTGCCGCGCGAACTTCAGGCTGCGTGCCGGTCACACCGGACCAGGTGGCCTGCGCCCGGGAGGCCTGATGCTGGTGCCAGTAGGCGGTCCCCAGGGCAACGCTGGCCTGTGCCTTGTCGCCGGGGGCCACGCCCGGTTGCGCAATAAAGCGCTGCAGGTATTTTATCGCGTCGGCATCCTTGCCTTCCGCCAGCAGTGCCTGCGCCAGGAAATAATTGACGTACACGCTGGACTGCCTGCCCTTCTGCGCCGCCAGCTTCTTCAGATAATCGAGCGCAATGTCATTGGCGCTGCCCTGCAGGGCCTGATACAGCTCGGCGTTGCGCAGGCAGAGCATGCCCAGCGCGAGCCGTGCACCCGCCTGGCTGCCGGCATTCAGCGTGGCCAGCTGCGGACGCAGGTAACGCAGCGCCTCTTCATAATGATGCTTCTCGTACAACTTGAGCGCATGCGCAACGGGCTCATCCTCGGCGCCGGCCCACGCACTGCCGGCCAGCATCAGCGCGAGCAGGGTGTTGCGCAGGAAGGGGATCAGTCGCGCCATCATCTTGCTTTCAGCTTGGCGACAAAGATCTGGTCCCACTGGTCCACCTGGGCGCGGAAGGCGATCAGGCCGTTGGGGCCGCATGCCACGTCGTGATTCATCTTGGTGCCGGTCTTCACTTGCACGCTCTTTCTGCTGGCCAGATCCACCACATAGATCGGGTTGTATTCCTCGCGCTCGTCCTTGACGTAGACAAGGCCGCGGCCGTCGGCCAGCCAGGCCGGGCCCTGCTCCACATCAGGCACCACGTCGGTGGCCACGATGCTGCGTGCCAGCGCTTCGCTGTTCACGCCGTCGCTGCCATCCGCAGACACCACGGCCAGCGCCCACGCCTTCTGGTCGCCTGCTGCGTTGTAATTGGTGTAGAACGCGATCTTCTTGCCATCCGGAGACCACACCGGACGCAGATCGTCATAAGGCCAGCGCGTCAGAGCGCGCAGGCTTTCGCTCGGCCGCCGCGGATCGTCCATCACATAGATCTCGTGGTTCTCGGTGCTGCCGTAGATCAGCGCAATCTTCTTGCCGTCCGGCGACCAGCGCGGATACAGGTAGGGTTTGTCGCCGTGCGTCAGCTGCGTCACTGCATGCGTGTGCGGGTCAAGCAGATAGGCATCCCCCTTGCCGCTGCGGCCGGACACAAACACCAGCTGGTCGGCGGTCGGCGACCACTGTGCCAGGCCGTCCTTCTCCTTGTGGTCGGTCAGGCGGTCTATCTTGCCGCCCAACTCCTGGCTGTACACATCGTAATTGCCTTCGCCGCCGTTGCTCATGAACGCCACCTTGCGCCCATCGCGCGCCCAGCTCACGCCGGAGTTGTAGCTGGCATCCTCGATAAGCCCCGGCATGAACAGCTGCAGCTCCCTGGCGCCGCTCGCATCCTGCGCCAGCTGATAGTAGATCTTCTGCAGCTGCACGCCGTCGCTGCGCGCAATCACGATTTCCTTCTTGTCGCCATGGCTGCGCTCGAACGCGATCAGGCTGCCGTTGGCCGACCACACCGGATTGGCGTCGTTGCGCCCTCCTTCCGGTGGCATCAGTGCGCGCACGTACTCCGGCTCCACCGCCTCATGCTCCGCAAGCGCCGCCGCAGGCTGCGCCGGAACGGCCGCCTGTTGCGCCTGCGGATGCATCTCCGGCTGCAGCTCGGCCGCCCAGCCCAGGCCGGCAAGCAGCAGGGCGGGCAGTGCCGGAAGATAGCGGTATGTGCGTGCGGTCACCTGGCTCTCCGACTTACAGGTTCTTGATCTGGTCCCAGAACTTCTTCGCGGTTTCGCGATGCTTCTGGAACGCGGGATCACCCTCCAGGCTGGCAGGGAAGAAGTCGAAGTAATCACGCCAGGCGAGGTTGGCTTCATTCAGCATGCCGGAGCGCTTGGTGATCATGTACAGCTTCTGGTAGGACAGGGCCAGATAGAAGTAGGTGTCGTGCACCGCCTCGTCGTACTCGTCGGTGGGGAAGAAGCGCATGTTCTGCTTGGCCACCTTCAGGTTCTGCACCGCCTTGGCGTAATACTGCGCCGCCGCATTGCGGTCGCCAGCCATGGTCTCGTTGCCCTTGTCGTAATAGGCATGGCCGAGGTTGGTGTAGGCGATGGCATACTGCTTGTTCAGCAGCTGCTCGTTTTCGGGCAGTGACAGCACGTTCTCGAATTCGCGGATGGCCGCGTCGTAGTTGTCCTTCTCGTCCAGGTACAGCTGCGCCAGGCGGTGGTGCGCGCTGGAATAATCGGGATGGCCCTTGACCGTGGCGGCATAGGCCGCCATGGCGCCGTCGATGTCACCCTTGGCTTCGGCGGCCTCGCCCAGCTTCATGTAATCCTTGTACAGCACGATCTTGCGCGCGCCGGTGCGGTCTTCCACCTTCTTGTCGAACTCGACCACCTCTTCCCAGTCGCGGTAGTTTTCGCCCACGCTCAGCCGCACGCTGTGGAAGCCCAGCCCCACGGCTTTGCCGCTCAGCGGGGTGCGCCCGAATTCCTCTCCATCCACGTAGATGCGTGCATTGGACGGAGTGGATTCCACCTTGAACAGCGCGGTGTTGGCGACCATCATGTAGTCCTTCGCCTCGCCGCTCTTCTCGATGCGCAGTTTTTCGGCAATCTGCTGGTAGCCATGACGGTACAGCATCAGGTTGTAGTTCTTGCCGGTGCGCAGGGTGACTTCGACGCGGCCATTGTTGCCGGTCGTGCCCACCCAGTCGTTGTTGAGGTAGACGTTGACGCCGGGCAGCGCCGTGGCGCCCTTGCCCACCCCGCCCTTGACCTGCAGGGTGACGAATTCGCGGCTCTTGTCGCTGCTGCCCGCTTCTCCGACATGCTGGTAGTGGCGCACCACGCGGTCGCCCACCACGACCTTCTCGCCGGACTTGGTATCGCCGAGCTCGGCAAACGAGCTGTTATCCCCCACCTTCTTCACCAGCAGGCGTGCACCGCCGGGCGCGGCATCCTTGCCCGGCTGCGGCGTCACAATGAATTCTGTGCCACGCGAAATGGCGTAGCCCTCGCCCAGGTTGATCTCGTAGCGATCATCCTTCATGGCGACCACGGTCCCCTCGAAGGGGAAGCGCTCGATCACGTTTTCGACAATTTCCTTGGAGGCGCTGTTGATGTCGCTGCTGCCGCTGGCGCGGATCAGCTGGCTGAAGATCAGTTTGCCGCTGGCGGAGTGGAATTTGGCCTCGATGTAGTAGCCGCGCTCGTCCTGCGCCACGCTGCCCACGACGATCATGTCCACCATCTGCTGCAGGCGGGTGCCCAGCCAGCCCTTGCTGCTCATCTTGGCAACGGTCAGGCCTTCCTTCTTCATGTCCCCTTCCAGCGATTCGGCCGGCACGGCATGGAACACGGAATGCTTGAACAGCTGGTTACGCAGTGCGGTCTGCGTCTGCACCAGCACATCCTTCAGGTCGGTACCCGGCGTGTTGCCGGCGAAGCGGAACATCGCCACCTGAATCGGCTTGGGATGCATCGGGTAGAAATAGTGGCGCACCGGTGTCTCGCCATCCAGTGGCACGTTGACCGTCCACGCTGCCGGCAGGTAGCCTGGCGCGTTGTAGGTGACGCGCACTTTCTTGCCCGGCTCGCCTTCGTAGCTGTACACCAGCACGCCGCTCGCATCGGTCTTGCCCACGCGCTTGCCGTCCACCGAAATCTCGATGCCGGCAATGCCCACACCTTGACCGTATTCGTCCTTCACCGCCTCGATGTTCACTGCCACGCGTTTGAACAGGGCCACGTCAAATTTCTTGCCCGGCTCGGGCATGGCCGATTTCTGCCATTCCGAATAGCCAGGCTTGCTGACCGCGAAGCTGAGCGGCTTCTTGGTGGCCTGGTACTTGTAGAAGAACTCGCCCTTGTCGTCGGTCTTGCCGACCTCGTTGTTGCCCACCTTGACCGAGGCATCGGCCACTGGCACGCCTTTTTCCTGCACGGTAAACGCCACATAGGGGCTGGACTGCAGATCCACGTCGAACACGTATTTCAGCACTTCGCCGGTGTTGGGCAGCTTGACGGTGAACTCGTTCTTCCAGGGCTTCACTTCCACCCCGGGAACATCAGCGGTCACTTCAATCACCATCTGCTTGCCCGGAATGCGATTGGTCGTGGCGTTGAACTGGCCATCCTCGCCGGTCTCGCCCATTTCCTTGCCATCGGCGATCACCTTGGCATGCTGCACCACCTTGCCATTCATGGTGACGTTGACCTCCAGGTCCATGCGTGGCCCCTGATCTCCGCAGCCAAACAGCACAGCTGAAAGAGACAGGATGGTCACTAAGCGGATTGCAAGTGTCTGCATAATTCCCTCGACAGTTCGAATTTATACGTTGGATTGCTGTGCAGCGGATTACATGCTGGGCGGCTGGATGTTGACCTCGCCCGGATTGACGATCTTGTCTTCATCGGAACGGGAGCCGCGGATGGATCTGCGCTTCGCCTCCGGAATGCGCTTGAGGTCCACGTCAACGGTCGGGCTGGAGAAGCGCCCCACCTCGACCGAGCGAGTCTCTGTCTGATAGCCGATGTTGGTGATTTCGACCTTGTACTGGCCCGGCTGGATCACGTCCTTGGCCGACTCGAATTTGCCGTCCGCCATCACCGACACCGAGTGCGACGCCTGCTCGACTGGAGCGGAGACATTGATCATGTTGACCACCGCACCTTCCGGCGTGCCCACTGCGGCCGGAATCGGCCGGTTGTTGGAATCCACCAGGCGAATGGTGCCATGTATGCTGGGCGCGCAGGCCGACAGCGCCAATGTCAGAACCACTGCTGCGAATATCGTGGATAACTTCATTACGCTCTCCTGTTGAGACATAAAGTGCAATGCCGCGCATCATAACAGCCCGGCGACGGACGGCAAATCATGGCTTGATGTGCAGGCTGCTCAAGTTGCGGGGCGCAGCGCATGCACGCGCAGCAGCAACCCCAGCCCCAGCAGGCACTGCAGCAGATACAGCACGCTGGCCACGCCATGCAGCGCGGCAAAGCGCGCGGCGAAGTCGCTGTGCATTACATCCAGCGGCAAGGCCTGTGCCTTGAGCGCTGCCATCTGCGGCTGCAGCAAGAATTGTCCGAGCAGCAGCAGCGCCAGCATGCACAACACCAGCCACCACGTGCCCTGGCGCCAGGCCACCCGCCCGCCGCGCCACCACGCATAAGCCAGGAGGTATGCCGCACACACCATGCCCGCATAGGCCATGGCGGCAAACAGCTGCCCGGCCAGTGCTCCCGCCAGCATGCGGTTATCCGGCAGCGCATGGAACAGCGCCGGCACGGCCAGGTAGCCGACGGCGGCCATGCCGCCCACCCACAGGCTGGCGAGCCACGTGGCCATGGCGTGCGGCCAGTTTTTGACGAGGTGAAACACGGAGAAGCGACTGGGTGGCATGCTGACTTTCCTCTGCAACGATGCGGGCTAGCGTACCACGAGCTCGGCGGGCAAAGCCCGGTGAATTGCTCGGGAACAGGGGCATTGCGGCTACATCCGCCCTGCCCGCGTGGTTGAAGCCCCACATAAATCGGGGGATAATGTACGACTTTAAAGCGTAGTGCCTACACATGACCAGCTACCTGCTCATACTCATCAGCACGGTGTTCGTGAACAACATCGTGATGGTCAAGATTCTCGGGCTGTGCCCGTTCATGGGGGTCTCCAAGAAACTGGAGGCCGCCATCAGCATGGGTGCGGCCACCACCTTCGTGCTGACGCTGGGATCGGGCACCAGCTACCTGATCAGCCATTACCTGCTCGGCCCGGACCTGGCCTACCTTACCACCCTGTCCTTCATCGTGGTGATCGCGGGCATCGTGCAGTTCACCGAGATGGTGGTACAGAAGACCAGCCCGGTGCTGTACCAGGTGCTGGGCATCTACCTGCCGCTGATCACCACCAACTGCGCGGTGCTGGGCATCCCGCTGCTCAACGTGCAGGCCAACCACAACTTCATGCAGTCGCTGTTCTTCGGCATGGGCGGCGCGCTCGGCTTCTCGCTGGTGCTGGTGCTGTTTGCCGGCATCCGCGAGCGCCTGGAAGGCGCCGACGTGCCCGGCATCTTCAAGGGTTCCGCCATCGCCATGATCACCGCCGGGCTGATGAGCCTGTCGTTCATGGGCTTCTCGGGACTGGTCAAATAATGCGCCTGTCCCCTTCCGTAGCAAACAAAGCTTAATCATGCTGATCGCCATCCTCGCCATGTCTGCGCTTGCCATCCTGCTGGGGGCGGTGCTGGGTTTTTCCGCGCTCAAGTTCAAGGTGGAAGGCAATCCGCTGGTGGACAAGATCGACGCCGTGCTGCCGCAGACGCAATGCGGCCAGTGCGGCTACCCCGGTTGCAAGCCTTATGCCGAGGCGATCGCCAGCGGCGCGGCCGACATCAACCGCTGCCCCCCGGGCGGCGAGGAAGGCATCCACAAGCTGGCCGACCTGCTGGGCGTGGAGTTCAAGCCCTTTGGCGAAGACACCGCCGCGCCCAAGCCCAAGTCGGTCGCCTTCATCGACGAGAACACCTGCATCGGCTGCACCCTGTGCCTGCAGGCCTGCCCGGTGGACGCCATCGTGGGTGCGGCCAAGCAGATGCATACCATCGTAGCTGCCGAATGCACGGGCTGCGAACTGTGCGTGGCGCCGTGCCCGGTGGACTGCATCAGCATGGTGCCGCTGCCGGAAACGATCAGCACCTGGAAATGGCAGTACCCGGTCATCCCCATACAGGCTGCGGCCACAAACAAGAACTGAAGCATGGCCATGAGAACGCTCTATCACTTCCACGGCGGCGTGCACCCGCCCACCAACAAGGCGCAATCGGTGCGCACACCGATCGCCTTCGCCGGCATCCCCAGCAAACTGGTGGTGCCGCTGCACCAGCATGTAGGCAACACGTCCAAGCCGGCCGTGCAGGTGGGTGAGCGCGTGCTCAAGGGCCAGATGTTCGGCATGCCGGAAGGCAGCGTGTCCAGTGCGGTGCATGCGCCTACTTCCGGCACCGTGGCCGCCATCGACATGCAGCAGGTGGCGCACCCTTCCGGCCTGCCCGACCTGTGCGTGACCCTGATCCCGGACGGCAAGGACGAGTGGATTGCGCGCAACGGCGTGGACTACCGCAGCAAGGATGCCGCCGAACTGCGCCAGATGCTGCGCCTGGCCGGCGTGGTGGGCCTGGGCGGCGCGGTGTTCCCCAGCGACCTCAAGCTGCGCGCCGGCAAGCACAAGATGACCACGCTGGTGATCAACGGCGCGGAGTGCGAGCCCTACATCACTTGCGACGACATGCTGATGCGCGAACGCGCCGATGAAATCGTGCAGGGTGCCGAGATGATGCGCACCATGCTGGGCGCGGAAGAAGTGCTGGTCGGCATCGAGGACAACAAGCCCGAGGCGATCGCCGCCATGCAGGCCGCGGTCAAAGCCAACGGCCTTAACAACATGGAAGTGGTGGCGGTGCCCACCATCTACCCCGGCGGCGGCGCCAAGCAGCTGATCCGCGTGCTCACCGGCATCGAAGTGCCGGCCGGCGTGCGCTCCACCGATCTCGGCGTGCAGTGCTTCAACGTGGCCACAGCTTGGAGCGCACACCGCGCCGTTGCCCACGGCGAGCCGCTGATCTCGCGTATCGTCACCGTCACCGGCAACGTCGAGCGCCCGCAGAATTTCGAGGTGCTGATCGGAACGCCGCTGAACGAGCTGCTGCCGCTGGCCGGCCCGCGCCCCGACACCAATGCCCACATCATGGGCGGCCCGATGATGGGCGTGACCTTGCCGTCCGACAAGGTGGCGGTGACCAAGGCCACCAACTGCATCATCGAGGGCTCGCTGGCCCTGTTCCCACCGCCACCCATGCCGCTGCCGTGCATACGCTGCACGCGCTGCGCCGAGGCGTGCCCGGCCGACCTGCAGCCGCAGGAGCTGTACTGGTTCGCCAAGTCAAAGAATTTCGGCAAGACGCAGGAATACCACCTGTTCGACTGCATCGAGTGCGGCGCCTGCAGCTATGTGTGCCCTAGCAGCATCCCGCTGGTGCAGTACTTCCGCTTTGCCAAGAGCGAGATCTGGGCCAACGAGCGCGAGAAGGATGCGGCCGACCTGGCACGCCAGCGCCACGAATTCCGCCAGCTGCGCATCGAGCGCGACAAGCAGGAGAAGGCCGAGAAACTGGCGCAGAAGGAAAAGGCTGCTGCAGCGGCCAAAGCGGCAGCCCCTGCCGCCGCGCCGGCTGCGCCTGCCAGCGCTCCCGCCGCTCCAGCGGTCACCGAAGCGGCAGCTGCCCCGTCGGCGGCCAAGCCGGCCACCGACGACGCGACACAGGCGCTGATCAACGCCGCCATTGCCCGCGCGCGCGAACAGGCTGTGGCGGTCAAACCGAAAAATATGGAAAGCCTGACCCCGCAACAGCAGGCCGAAATTGCCGAGATCGAGGCGCGCCGCGCCAAGGTGCGCGAACTGTCGCACCCCGAAGCAGGAAAACCCGAGGAGTAACTGCAGACCATGTTCTCACCCTTCATCACCCAGGCCACCAGCGTGCGCGCCATCATGTTCCGCGTCATGCTGGCGCTGGTGCCCGCCATCGCCGTCTATGTGTGGTATTTCGGCCCGGCCATCCTGGTGACGCTGACCCTGGCCAGCGTCACCGCGCTGGCCACCGAGGCTGCGATGCTCAAGCTGCGCCAGCGCCCGCTCGCGCCTTTTCTCCGCGACAACAGCGCCCTGCTCACCGCCTGGCTGCTGGCCCTGTCGATTCCGCCGCTGGCGCCGTGGTGGCTGGTGGTGGTCGGCACGGCATTCGCCATCAGCGTGGCCAAGCACCTGTATGGCGGCCTCGGCAGCAACCCGTTCAATCCGGCGATGATAGGCTATGCCATCCTGATCATCTCCTTCCCGGCGCAGATGACTCACTGGGTGGCGCCGCACGGACTGGGCCAGCTGGAAATGTCGCCGGCGCAGCAGCTGCAATACATCTTTGGCGGGCAACTGCCCGGCAGCGCCACGCTGGATGCGGTGACCATGGCCACCCCGCTGGACACGCTGAAGACCCAGCTGCACCTCGGGCATAGCGCGAGCGAAGTGATGGGGATGCCGATCTACGGCCACCTCGGCGGCATAGGCGGCGAGATGGTGGCACTGGCCTTCCTGCTTGGCGGCGTCTATCTGCTGCTCACCCGCATCATCAGCTGGCACCTGCCGGTGGCCTTCCTCGCCACGCTGTTTGCCACTGCCGGCATCTTTTACCTCGTTGATCCTGCACACTACGCACCGCCGCTGTTTCACTGGTTCTCGGGTGCCGCCATGCTGGGCGCCTTCTTCATCCTGACCGACCCGGTCACCAGCCCGACCACCATCGGGGGCAAGTTCATCTTCGCCGCCGGCGCCGGCTTCCTCACCTACATCATCCGCGTGTTCGGCGGCTTCCCGGACGGCGTGGCGTTCGCCACCCTGCTGATGAACATCTGCGTGCCGCTGATCGACGCCTATACCCAGCCCAGGGTGTTCGGCAAGAAGGGGGACAAATGAAACGTTTGACCAAGGCCGCTGTCAGAACGGCAGTAAACATGCTGTTTTTCGCCGTGATCGGCACTGCCGTGCTCGCCGCCACCTTCATGCTCACCCATGACCGCATCGCACAGAGCGAGGAAGCGGAAAAGCTCAAGCTGATCAACCAGGTCGTGCCGTCTTCGCTGTATGACAACGACATGGTCAAGGACACGCTCACGCTCCCGGCCAATGAACAGCTGGGCACCGAGCAGGACAGCATTGCCTATCGCGGCCGCCTCAACGGCCAGCCGTCGGTGGTCGTGCTGGAGGTGACTGCACCGGACGGCTACAGCGGCAAGATCAACATGATCGTGGCGATCAACCAGGCAGGAAACGTCACCGGCGTACGCGTGGTGTCGCACAAGGAAACACCGGGGCTGGGCGACTACATAGAGATCGCCAAGAACAAATGGATCACCCTGTTCGACGAAACCTCGCACACCCGCTATGGCGAGGACGACTGGAAGGTGAAGAAGGACGGCGGAAAGTTCGACTACATGGCCGGCGCCACCATCACGCCGCGTGCCGTGGTGAAGGCGGTGCACAAGGCATTGCATTATTTCGAGAACAACCGCGCCACGCTGTTTGCAGCGACCGCTGACAGCCAGAGCAAAGCGAAGGAGTAATCGCCATGACCCTGCAGGAGCTTAAAGACATATTCCATAACGGCCTGTGGAAACAGAACACCGGCCTGGTGCAGCTGCTGGGCATGTGCCCGCTGCTGGCGGTGAGCAACTCGGTGGTCAACGCGGTGAGCCTGGGCCTGGCCACTGCGTTGGTGATGACGCTGAGCGGCGCGGCCATTTCGCCGATCCGCAACTACGTTCCCAACGAGATTCGCATCCCCGTGTACATCCTGATCATCGCCGTACTGGTCACCGTGGTGCAGTACGTGATGAATGCCTACATGTACAGCATGTACGTGGTACTGGGCATTTTCATTCCGCTGATCGTGACCAACTGCATCGTGCTGGCGCGCATCGAGGCCTTTGCCGGCAAGAACCCGGTGCTACCCGCCGCCATGGACGGCCTCGCCATGGGCCTGGGCCTGACCCTGGTGCTGGCGGTGCTGGGCGGGCTGCGTGAACTGGTGGGGCACGGCACGCTGCTCGGCGGCATCGACCTGGCGCTGGGCGAATCCGCCAAGGCCTGGGTGATCACCGTGATTCCCAATTACCACGGCTTCCTGCTCGCCATCCTGCCGCCGGGCGCCTTTATCGGCCTGGGCCTGCTGATCGCCGGCAAGAACTGGCTGACGCTGCGCGCCGAACAGAAAGCCAAGGCTCAAAAGATTCCCGCGGCCCAGATCAGCGCAGCATGAACGCAGCCAAGCGCCGCGAGATCTTTTTGCGGCTGCAGGCGGCCAACCCGCACCCCACCACCGAGCTGGAATACCACACCCCGTTCGAGCTGCTGATCGCCGTGCTGCTGTCGGCGCAGGCCACCGACGTCAGCGTCAATGCCGCCACGCGCCAGCTGTATCCGGTGGCCAACACGCCGCAAGCCATCCTCAAACTGGGTGAAGAAAAGCTGCGCAGCTACATCCAGCGCATCGGCCTGTACCAGACCAAGGCCAGGCACATCATGCAGACCTGCAGGATACTCATCGAGCAGCACGACGGCGCCGTGCCGCAGTCGCGCGAGGCGCTGGAAGCCCTGCCCGGCGTGGGCCGCAAGACCGCCAACGTGGTGCTCAACACCGCCTTCGGCCAGCCCACCATCGCAGTGGATACTCACATCTTCCGCGTCTCCAACCGCACCGGCATTGCACCGGGCAAGACCGTGCTGGAGGTGGAGCAGAAACTGCTCAAGTTCGTGCCGGATGAATTCAAGCATGACGCGCATCACTGGCTGATCCTGCACGGTCGATACGTATGCCAGGCGCGCAAGCCGAAATGCGGGCAATGCATCATCGAGAGCCTGTGCGAATTCAAGGGCAAGGTGGTGTAGTGTTCAATCCCAGCCGCGACGAAGCGCGCAACTTCCTGTTCGAGACCTGGCGCAAACGCCGCGCAGGCGAGCTGCTGACCCCGCTGGAAGACCTCGTTTCACAGCTGATTGAAAAGCATCCTGAGTACCATGCCCTGCTGCAAGACCCGGAACGCCAGCAGCAGCGCGACTACCTGCCGGAACAGGGCGAGACCAACCCCTTCCTGCACCTGATGATGCACCTCACCATCGAAGAGCAGCTGTCCATCGGTCAGCCGCACGGCGTCCGCGCACACTTCCAGCGCCTGAGCGAGCGCCTGCAATCGGAACACGAGGCGCAGCACCGCATGATGGAGTGCCTGGGCGAAATGATCTGGCAGGCGCAACGGCACGGCACCGCGCCGGACGCGACAATCTATCTGGATTGCCTGACACGGCAATGAATCAAAGGAGATCACCAGCATGGGCAACCGACTGAGCAAGATCGTCACCCGCACCGGCGACAAAGGCACCACCGGCCTGGCCGATGGCACCCGGGTGAGCAAGGACCACCTGCGCATCCACTGCCTGGGTGACAGCGATGAACTCAACAGCCAGATCGGGCTGATGCTGTGCGAGCCGCTGCCGCAGGAGATTCGCACGCTGTTGCTGCAGATCCAGAACGACCTGTTCGATCTGGGCGGGTCACTGGCCTATCCTGCCGCGCCGTTTGGCGAAGACAAGCTGCAGCGTCTGGATGAAGCCATCGCTCACTTCAACGCCGAACTGCCCCCGCTGAAGGAATTCATCCTGCCCGGCGGCACCCGCGCCGCCTGCCTGTGCCACGTGGCCCGCACCGTGGCGCGCCGCACCGAACGTGGTCTGGTAGCGCTGGCAGCCAGCGAGTCAGTACCCGCCAACGGCCTGCCCTATCTCAACCGCCTGTCTGACCTTCTGTTTGTGCTGAGCCGCGTGCTGAATCGTAGTGCAGGTCAGGCGGAAACGTTGTGGCAGCCGGCCAGCGCAAAGTAAGTGCTTAGGTCGACCTATAGTTATCGCCCACGCTATAGTGTGCAGAACGATACAGCGTCACTATCCGGCAGGCATCAACCAGACAAAACCGTCGGGGGTTGCCCGACAGCAAGTTAGTTTCTTTTGCTTCGCCAAAAGAATAGTAACCAAAGAAAAGGCGACCCCGAGTTCGCCGCCCCTGCGGGGGGCCCTCGCTCAGCCAGACACAAGCGGGGCTGCGCAACTCGCCCTAGCAGCTTGCACACATCGCAAGCTGCCGCGGAGCTCGGACAGTGCTCGCCTAAACCTCCGCTTGTTTCTGCCTGACCGAGGCGGCTCTCAAGGGGGGCTTCAAAACCAAACCCCAAAGCATTGAGGCGTGGGCTTAGCCCACGCCTCAATCACAAATCAAAAACTTGTGCGCAACGCGCCGCCTACCCTTCTGCGCCACCGAGTAGCGCAGGACAGCCGGGGGAAGTCCGACGAATATGTTTGAGCACGTGGCCGCGCAGCGGATCGTGCAGTTTATGAGGAGGCCCGGCTGCTCGAGCAATGGAGGGAACCCCGCAGGGGTGGCGCAGCAGGGGCCGCCTTCTTTCGGTTACCTTTCTTGGCGGTCAAGAAAGGTAACTTGCTGTCGGGCAACCCCCGACGGTTTTGATTTCGAATTACATTAAATCAATTCGAGCCTGGCCACTAACTGCTTACTCTATTTCCATAAAAGGATAAAAATCTGACAATGGAACTACTGAGAGACTATGTTTCTTTTTAATTTTCTGCAACGGCTTACAGTCTTCTTTACTGTATCTCTGTTCCTCTATCTCGCCTGTTAAATAATTGGTTGACATTTCTGTACTATAAAACATCTCAGCACTATCACCTTTCCCACATGGCCCTAATACAGAGTAATTATCTTTTACTAGAAACCATTTGCCATTAATTAGTTGAAAGAAATAGGTGTGCCCTGCATTTCCGCTCAGGACTATCTGAATCGATACGTGAAATTTGTCGTTAGCATCAAAAGCTAAATCTTCAAATAAGTAAGGCGCTTTCCAATCCTTATTTGTGTTATTCCTGCTTACCAATTTAAACTTTCCCAGCGAATCCTTCTCCAACAAATATAGAAAAGCGGATTCACTGGTTCCGTTTGGTTCATATCCAGCGTGCCATTTTCCATTTGGTGAAACAGCCCGATTATAATGTTGCTCAATATGTTGTCCGTTAGCATTTCTCGGGTTGTTTTTGTCTTCGATGGTATTTGCTTCCACATACTCATCCACTGAAGAATAAAGTGGTTCCGCTTGCACGTGGCAACTACAAAACAGTATCAACAAAATACCAAAGCATTTCATCATGCCAGTCTCCATTCGCCTAACATTAAATTAAGGGGCGCGCTTCAGCGCGTCCCTCTTGAATGAAAGGTTAGAAGTTAAACTGCTACCATTTAAGTTAAGAACTTCAATCGCCATGACACTCTTCAAAAAACTTTTCAACGACGTCACTTCTACATCCTGATTCGCATACGTAAATAGCGGGGAAAGTGTTTGGTTGTTGTGTTACGTAATAAACCGTTTGTTTTCCACCCTTCGTTGCGGAACAGCGCATATCGTAACGACCACCACCAATATTCCCCATGGTACAGAAGCCGTACTTTGGACTCCCCTTTAATCCATAACTACCCTGAGGCCCCACGCTGGTATCATCATAAGTCCAAGTTAGTATCACCCTCTTGCCATTGGCTTTCCCCTCGTACCGACATTCCTCCGGCATAAGTCCATAGCTGGTCATGGGGATAATGAGAAAAAGTAATAATAGAGCTCGCATAGTTCCTCCTTAATTACGAATCTGTGTCCTTACTTCTAACGTTTCACATAAGGGGCGCCGCAGTAGCGGCGTCCCAGCGAACGAGAGTGAGCGATCTTGATGTGGTTGTTAGGCATTAGTTTAGTGCCACTCCCTTGTATCTGATGAGTATGTGTACGATTCACCCAAAGACAGGCCGATAGAAATCAAGTAAATATTGTTACCCACTTGATCGTAGCAAGGTCTACATGATTCATCGGACCTCAATCCCAACTTGTCCATTATTTTCCACGCCTCTTCATTTGTTGGTGTTCTAGAGTGCTGATGGGTATACGTATCGACCGCATGGATTAGACGACTTGCATCCTCCATTTCTGAAGTGGAGGGCTTCATGTCACAGCTTGCTAGCAGTAGCACCAATACTAAAATGCAATATTTCATTTCATGCCTAACGTGGAGTTGAGGCGCCTGCGCGGTTTTTTGCGCAGGTCGCCTCGAACGAGAGGTTAGCCATCATTGCGATATGGCGTGCACAGTTGCGCACACCCATGGCCTAACAGAAGCCGCTACTACTGCAAGCAACGGCTGCGGCTGACCATCTTTGAGGAGCCTAGCTAATGCGTCGGAGTTGCCCGCTTCAACCAACCCGACTGATATTGAGACGCTTGTTCCATCGGGGATTGAACGGGTGTCTAGAAGTAGAACTGCATCGGATTTCTTTCCGGTGTAGTTCCAATCATCCGAAAGATCCCGGACCCAGGCATCGAGGTCGTGGGAGGTCAGGCCGGTGAGATGGTAAGAGCCTTTGAGATCAGCCAGCGGTGAATACCACCCATGGTGACGACGCTCTCCGGCGAAATCGGTGTGGACCTTTCCAGAAGCGTGATAGCTGATCTTGTCTTGAACGCCGGATAGCCCGCAATACACGTCTGTTCCGTTGTGCTCGACCCAAAACACGTCGACCGTTCGGACCCCGTTGCTGATGAGAACTCGGGCACGCATGTGATGATGGCTAACGTGGAGCTAAGGGGCGCGCCGAAGGCGCGTCCCAGCGACCGGAGGGAGCGAACTTGAGCGCAGGGTTAGCCATTAATGGGTCCTCCAATATACTGCGTATTGCAGCCAGATCAGTTTGTGAAAAGTGCTGTTGGAATTGACCACTGTGGTTATTCACGACGACCATACCTGAAAGCACGTTGATCTCGGATATATCACCATTGGCGTGTTTGGCTCTCACTATAAGGGTAGGGACATAAGTTGCGACAGTTGATGACCAGCCAGAGCCATGTTGAGAGAACCAGTCAGACAATGCATGAATTTGATCACTGTTGAGTGGGACTGCCTGAAGAGTGCCGCCAGATTGATAGCGCTCGACGGTGGCAGAGGTTACTTGTGGAAACGCGAGCTTGCAACCCGCCAAGACAAGCAGCACACAAATTACAGTTGTTCTGGATACTGCTCTCATGATGGCTAACGTTTGACGTAACCGGCGCCGGAGCGCGCAGCGCGGAGGGAACCCCAACAGCATCGCTGTTGGGGCGTCCGGTTGACGGAATGGTTAGGTGCGTTTATGGAGCGGAACACCGTTTTCGCCATAGGGTGAGAAGAACTGCGCCCGCTACCACAACCAACTGAGCGGCCGGCGCAATGTAATAGACGATGGCGTACTCACCATCATTGGGCCAAAAGGAGCCGCTGTATAGAAAGCCTCCAATGGTGGCTACCAGAGCGGCCGCGCCTGCAAATATTCCGGTAGTACTGAGAGGATTGGCGCGACGAATTGCCAGGAACAACAATAGATGCGGAAGCAACACCGCGACGACAAAGAACGACGCAAGGGAGAATCGGTTTTCGCCGAACGGCCCCAAGACAAGGATGAATGTGGCTACGGCTGCCACGCTGTAAACCGCAGACAAACATAACAAGGTGTAAGTGAGCCGATTCATTGCGGCCTGAAGCGCCTAACGTAAATTAGGCAACACGCACAGCAACGACTCACGTCGTCTAACGCCCGCAGCCAGAAATTTTGAACTTGAGGATTCAATCACTTGCCATTCACCTCACTCATTAGGGCAACCTAAAAAATCACGGATGGAAGTTAGAGTCGTTTCTTCGATCAGGCGATTCTGCCAAACACGGCGGAGAAGCATGCGCAGCACTATAGCACCGGCGCAGCCTATGCGTGCAGCCTCGCAGTCAATACCCAATTCGCATTGGTGCAGGCGCATGCAATGAGTTGCAGGACCTGGCCTTGCATGTCGGAGATAGTGAATGGACAACCGGGTGTTTGGTGCTGCGGAGAGAAGAGATAACGGTGCAGCTGAGGATGATGGTGTCAGCCAGCGCTGAAGGCCGGCTGACGGCAAACAATTACTTCTCGCGTTTGCTGATTTCTGCCTGGGCGGCGCAGGCGCCCTTGGCCTTGGCGATGTTCATGATGTCGAGCATGGACAGGTCTTTCAGTTTCACTTCCTTGCCTGCCTTTTCCGAGCTCGCTTCCATCGTTTCCAGCTTGGCATTCACCGCCTGCTGGCACTGAGCTTCCTTGTCATCATTGGCGGCATGTGCCAATACCGGCACACAAACAAACGATACAACAGCGATCCACTTCTTCATTGCGACTCCCATCTATGTAGTTATAAATTTATTTGCAGAAACACTGGGCGATCCGTTCATGGTTCGACAAGCCTGCCCTGAGCTTGTCGAAGGGCTCACACCCAGAGGGCGCGAAGCCCTCTGCGAGGCACGAACAAGGAATTTTTTTGGCGCAGTGGACTGACGTAGATCAGGCGCAGCTGAATGGATCGTCGGTCAGGTGCTTGCGATGCTCGTGGCCTTCGCCGGTTGCCACCGGGCGCTCTGGATCGACGATCCATTCGCTCCAGGAACCGGGATACAGCTTGCCGCTGGGCAGGCCGGCAATCTCCATGGCCAGCATGTTGTGGCAGGCGGTGACGCCGGAGCCGCAGGTGTGGATTACCAGCTCAGGTTTGACGCCGTTGAGCAGCTTTTCATAGTTCTCGCGCAGCTCTTCCGCCGGCAGGTAGGTGCCGTCGAAATCCAGGTTTTCGTCGAACACCCAGTTCACCGAACCGGGGATATGACCGGCGACCTTGTCCAGCGGCTCGCGTTCGCCGGTGAAGCGCTGTTCGGGACGCGCGTCGATCACCAGGCGGCAGCGTTCCTGCCGTGCATTCTCGACCTCGGCCACGCTGGCCTGCATCTCCTTGTGCAGCTGCGGCACGAACTTCGCCGGTGTGACTTGCGGCAGGTCTGCCGTCATCGGCAGCTTTTCCTTCATCCACTTGGGCAGCCCGCCGTCTAGCAGCGCGACCTTGTCGTGCCCCAGCCAGCGCAGCAGCCACCACATCTTCACCGCCATGGCACCGAAGCTGTCGTCATACACCACCACCTGCTTGCTGCCGTCCACCCCCCATTGCGACAGTTTCTCGCTCAGCAACTGCGCATCGGGCAAGGGATGGCGACCAGTCTTCTCGGTCACCGGGGCAGACAGGTCGTCGTCCAGATGGGCGTAGCGCGCGCCGGGAATGTGGCTGGCGAGATAAGCCTGGCGGCCGGCTTCCTTGTTGGTGAGGGTGAAGCGGCAGTCGAACACGATCCAGTTCGGGTCTTGCAGGTGTTCGGCCAGTTGCTCGGTGGAAACAACGGTGGTGTAAGACATGATGTGTCTCGCTTGGTTATCAATGATGGGTGGAGTTTCCCGCAGTCGCGGGAAACACGACTACGGCTTGCCCGATGTGCGTGACTTGCGCAGCTCCCACAGCCACATGACGTAGCCGGACAGTGCATAGCCCAGGAACAGCAGGAACAGCACGCCGGGCGGGTAGCTGGAAACCAGCACGAAGAACAGCGCCACCAGGAAGACCACGATGAAGGGGACGCTCTTGCGCAGGTTGAAATCCTTGAAGCTGTAGAACCGCACGTTGCTGACCATGGTAAGGCCGGCAAAAGTGGTCAGCACGGCGGCGATCCAGTTCACATCGGTGGCCTTGATGAACTCGGCGTTGTCGGAAACCACCCAGGCGAAACCGGCCACCAGTGCTGCGGCGGCCGGGCTGGGCAGGCCCTGGAAGTAACGCTTGTCCACCACCTCGATGTTGGTGTTGAAACGCGCCAGGCGCAGCGCTGCACCCACGCAGTAGATGAAGGCGACAAACCAGCCCAGCTTGCCCATGTCCTTCAGCGCCCACTCATACATCAGCAGCGAAGGGGCAACACCGAACGACACCATGTCGGACAGGCTGTCGTACTGTGCGCCGAATTCACTCTGGGTATGGGTGAGGCGTGCCACACGGCCATCCAGGCCATCCAGCACCATGGCGATGAACACCGCCACGGCCGCCTGGTCGAAGTGCATGTTCATCGCCTGCACGATGGCGTAGAAGCCGGCAAACAGTGCCCCGGTGGTGAACAGGTTGGGCAGCAGGTAAATGCCGCGCCTGCGCAGGTCCATCGGTTTGCGAGGAATCATATCGGGCATGGTTTTAATCCGGTTGGATTGCGCATGGCCGGCGCTGCCGGCGCATGCACAGCCGCGGTCTTAGTTCTTGGACTGGTCAACCAGCTTGTTCTTGCTGATCCACGGCATCATCGCGCGCAGCTGGCCGCCTACCTGCTCGATCGGATGCTCGGCTGTCAGGCGACGGCGGGCAGTCATCTCGGGGTAGTTGGTGCGGCCTTCCAGGATGAAGCGCTTGGCGTACTCGCCGTTCTGGATGTTCTTCAAGCACTCTTTCATCGCTGCGCGGGCTTCGCCGGCGATCACGCGCTGGCCGGTCACATACTCGCCATACTCCGCGTTGTTGGAGATGGAGTAGTTCATGTTGGCGATGCCGCCTTCGTACATCAGGTCAACGATCAGCTTGAGCTCGTGCAGGCACTCGAAGTAGGCCATCTCGGGAGCATAGCCGGCTTCGGTCAA
>DATDDN010000019.1:0-16587 GCA_036523795.1 Gallionellaceae bacterium
CGGCGCCACCACCCTGGATGAATACCGCAAGTACATCGAGAAGGATGCCGCGCTGGAGCGCCGCTTCCAGAAGGTGCTGGTGGACGAGCCCTCGGTGGAATCCACCATCGCCATCCTGCGCGGCCTGCAGGAGAAATACGAGCTGCACCACGGCGTCGAGATCACCGACCCCGCCATCGTCGCGGCGGCGGAACTGTCGCATCGCTACATCACCGACCGCTTCCTGCCGGACAAGGCCATCGACCTGATCGACGAGGCTGCCTCGCGCATCAAGATGGAGATCGACTCCAAGCCGGAGTCGATGGACAAACTCGACCGCCGCCTGATCCAGCTCAAGATCGAGCGCGAAGCAGTGAAGAAGGAGAAGGACGAAGCCTCCAAGAAGCGCCTCGCCTTGATCGAGGACGAGATCAACAAGCTGCAGCGCGAATACGCCGACCTGGAAGAAATCTGGAAGGCCGAGAAGGGCGCAGCTCAGGGCGCTGCCCAGGTGAAGGAAGAGATCGACCAGATCAAGGCCGAGATCGTGCGTCTGCAGCGCGAAGGCAAGCTGGAGAAAGTGGCCGAGCTGCAATACGGCAAGCTGCCGCAGCTGGACGCGAAACTCAAGGAAGCAGCCCAGCGCGAGGCTGAAGGCGGCCCCAGCAAGAACAAGCTGCTACGTACCCAGGTAGGCGCGGAAGAGATCGCCGAAGTGGTGAGCCGTGCCACCGGCATCCCCGTGTCCAAGATGATGCAGGGCGAGCGCGACAAGCTGCTGCATATGGAAGACAAGCTGCACGAGCGCGTAGTGGGGCAGGACGAGGCCGTGCGCCTGGTGTCCGACGCGATCCGTCGTTCACGTTCCGGCCTGTCCGACCCCAACCGTCCGTATGGCTCCTTCCTGTTCCTCGGCCCCACCGGCGTGGGCAAGACCGAGCTGTGCAAGTCGCTGGCCAACTTCCTGTTCGATTCGGAAGAGCATCTCATCCGCATCGACATGAGCGAGTTCATGGAGAAGCATTCCGTGGCCCGCCTGATCGGCGCGCCACCCGGCTATGTGGGCTACGAAGAGGGCGGTTACCTCACCGAGGCGGTGCGTCGCAAACCGTATAGCGTGATCCTGCTGGACGAGGTAGAGAAGGCGCATCCGGACGTGTTCAACGTGCTGCTGCAGGTGCTGGACGATGGCCGCATGACCGACGGTCAGGGCCGCACCGTGGACTTCAAGAATACCGTGATCGTGATGACCTCCAACCTCGGCAGCCAGATGATCCAGCAGATGGCCGGCGACGACTATCAGGTCATCAAGCTCGCGGTGATGGGCGAAGTGAAGACCTATTTCCGTCCCGAGTTCATCAACCGCATCGACGAGGTGGTGGTGTTCCACTCGCTGGACGAGAAGAACATCAAGAACATCGCCCGCATCCAGCTGCACGGCCTGGAGAAACGCCTGGCCGCAATGGAGATGAAGCTGGAGGTGACCGACGCCGCCCTGGCCGAGGTCGCCACCGCCGGCTTCGATCCGATCTACGGCGCCCGTCCGCTCAAGCGTGCCATCCAGGCCCAGCTGGAAAATCAGCTGGCCAAGGCGATCCTGGAGGGACGCTTCGCTGCCAAGGACACCATCAAGGTGGATTGCCGAAATGGGGTGATGCAGTTCAGCAAGGGTTAAACGTCCGTGGTGGTGAACTTCAGGTAGGCTGAGGATGCGCTGAACAAGTCACTGCCGTTCCGGCCTTCGCGGGTATGACGACTTGTTCAGGATGCCCTGGTGTTCCTAGGTGGATTCATGCTGAAAGGGGCGCGAGGATACTGGAGACCGGCCCCAACTCAGAAGCAGTCGACAAACCCTTCACAATGTTCCGGGTGATCGTCGCAGCCGTAGACGTATCCTACACCGCAATCGCCCAGTGCGAAAGTCTCGGTCACGTCGCAAAACTGGAACAGAAAGCGCATGGGTCGCTGACAGATGGGGCATGCGGCGTCGTGCGGATTCTGGATGAGTTGAGGGTCACCGCCAACGAGTATGGTGTCCTCGGAAGAAAGGTAGTTGTTTCCGGCGATAAGCCTGCTCAGCAGGGCGACGGGTTGTTCCGAAAATTGCCCCAGCCTGTCCTTCAGTCCGGGCACGCGCTCAAGAAGCTGCCCGACATCAAAGCCGCTTTCTTCGTCTTCTTCTTCTTCATCTTCGGAAACTGGCACATAGGGGATGGCGAGAGGCTGCAATTCCGTTTCGGCCACGATGGGCTTTTCCTGAGGGTTCCTGAGTGCGGTCAGGTCGGGCACTGAGGCTGCGTCGTAGCTGCGAATCAACAGGCCGTAATCAACGAGGAAGACGGCGATCAGCCGACCCTGCCAGGGGGCAGGCAGGCGCGGTGCAAGCAGCGGAAGCTGCAGCAGGAAGGTTGCCGGGCTGCCGTCCGCATGATGGGGCCAGCTCTCGCTCTCCCGTGCCAGGGGATTGCCGCCGACTCGCGCCATTGATGCGGGATTGGCGGTGCCGGTATTGAATCGGTACAGCAGGACGAATTCGCTTTTCCTGGAGTGGCTATCTATGAGAGTCAGCAGCTCCTGCCTGGTGTTCTCATCGATCTTCTGAAAATCGGCATCCGCCTGCTTGCGCCGCCGCCGGCCTGGTATGGACAACAGCCAGCCGATGCCGATGATGGCAAGGATGGTACCTGCAATTGAGCCGACCAGAATGCCGGCGATGCGCAGCGATTCGACAAGCACGGCGGACGTGATGTTGGCTGAGAATACACGGACACAGGCGGCGGTCCATAGAGAAACAAGCAGCCACACGGATATGGAGCGGGGAGTCGGTTTCGCGATTGACTTGAGTCCAGTGAGCGTCCCCAGGATGGCGTAGCCGAGCAGGCCAATGTTGGTCAGCCATGAGAAGAATAGTGGCCAGAACGTGCCCGTGCGGGGTTCGCATCCGCAGGGATGGTCTATGAATACATCACCCCGCAGCGCCCAGCTGTGGAGATTGAAAACGAGGATTGCCGAGACAAGCACCGCAGCCATTCGCAGCAGCCAGTTGATGCTGCGAGCGCTCCATCTTTTGTAGGCCAGTCCAAACGTTGCGAGCCAGGCCAATGCAACTACCAGTATCGGAATGGGCTCAAGAGGCATAGTCAGGGTGAACAGGATGCTTGCGAGCGATGCGGAAACAAGGAGAAACCAGAAAAAGAAGGGACTCATCGACGCGGGAACGAAATAGGACCGGCGCAGACTATTCGCATTCACGCCGGAAATCAAATCTCCTCGCGCTGGCTGGATGAGCTGACTTGCCTCAGGCCGCGACGTGCGTCTCATCATCGGCGCGCACCTGTGCACCAGGAGGGACAGGTATGCCATTTGCGGTTTTCCTGAGGCACGAAGTCGGGTACTCTACTCTTTAATCCATGCCGCCATGCAGAAGGGATGCATTCAGAGGCGGGCTGGTTATCCGGAATGACATGACAATCAACCGCGCCACATTCTCGAACCTGGACGGCCCAATGCGCGGAGGCCGGCTACAGAAGTCACCATGAGCTTCGTTTCCATCGAATTCGTCTTTGCGGCGCTGGTCTTCTTTCCCCTCTACTGGGGCTTGCGCGGCCATCGCAACTGGCAGGCATTCTTGCTGATCCTGTCGGGTTATCTGCTGTATGCCACCTGGTCGCCTGTTTCCGCCATCGCGCTGCTTGGCTTCAGCATGTATATCTGGCTGGCGGGGCGCTGGATCAATGGCGCGGGCAGCGCCGGCAGGCGGCGGGTGCTGCTGGCTTCGGGCGTGCTGATCGGCATGCTGTGGCTGCTGGTGAGCAAGTATTACGAATTTGTGCGGCAGGCTGCGGTGGATGTGCTGCTGAACCTGGACCTGCACGTGCTGCTGCCGGTGATCGATGTGGTGGCGCCGGTGGGAATTTCCTTCTTCACCTTCCAGGCGATCACCTATCTGGTCTGGCAACATGAGATCGAGCCGCAGCACACCTCATTGGCCAAACCGCTGCTGTACTTCGCCTTCTGGCCCACGCATTTCGCCGGGCCGATCTTCCGTGCGCGGGATTTTTTCACGCAGCTGGAGAGCGACGCATTCGGTGCGCCCAAGCACGCCGAGCTGGCGCTGTATTACATCCTGCTGGGCATGGTGCAGAAGATCGTGTTTGCCAACTGGCTGGGCAGCACCTTTGTGGATGAGGCGTTCAAGTATCCAGACACGCAGACCACCATCTCCGCCGCCGCCGCGGTGCTGGGCTACGCCTTGCAGATTTTTCTGGATTTCTCCGGCTACACGCTGATCGTGGCGGGCCTGGGCATGCTGCTGGGCTTCACCCTGCCGCTCAATTTTCGCCAGCCCTATCTGGCGGCCGACCTCAGGGATTTCTGGCGGCGCTGGCATATCTCGCTGTCCAGCTTCATCCGCGATTACGTGTATATTCCGCTGGGCGGCAACCGCCTGGGTTATCTGCGTGCGCAATTCAACGTGCTGGTGGCCATGCTGGTGTCCGGCCTTTGGCATGGCGCGAGCAGCACCTTTCTGGTGTGGGGCGCGATCCACGGCGCGGGCATGGTAGGGCAGAACCTGTACGAGAAGTTGATAGGCATCAGCCTGCCGCGTCTGCTCACGCGCATGCTGACGTTTGCATTCGTGTGCCTGGGGTGGATCTTCTTCCGCGCGGACTCCAGCGAGGCTGCCCTGCAGATGCTGGCCGGATTCGGGCGTTACTCCACGGACTTCGGCCCGCAGCATGCCTGGCTGCTGGCGTTCATCGCGGTGTTCTTCCTGTTCAGCGCAAACAAGTATCTGCTGGAGCAGCGCGCGGTGCAGCTGATCCGGCTGGCGCATGGCTGGAAGCTGATGGCGGCCGCAACGGCGATGATTTTTCTTGTGATATGGTTCGGGCCCAGCGGGGTTCCGGATTTCATCTACTACAGGTTCTGACATGACCATCCATGCACGCGGAATCTACCTGATCATCCTGGTGGCTGTGCTGGCCAACTCGGTGCTGTGGCTGGATTCGTTCGAGCGTTACCTGAACGGGCGTTATCACATTTATCTGTCCGAGTACCTGCCGGATGCCGCATTCACGCCCTCCAGGGTGTTGCGCGAGCTGATGGCGCCGGATGATTACCTTGTATTGCGCCCGTCAGTCACGCCCATCGTACGTACGACCATGGTGGTGCCGCCCGTGGCCATTGCCGCAATTGAGCAGCCGCTTGCGGCATCGTCGCCACTGCCCGCATCCGGCGTGGCAAACGCGCCGGCAGCCGAAAGCGGCGTGCCGCAGGCGGTGGCACTGAAGGAGGAGGGCCGCCCCGCGGCGGAGGTGGAAGGTCAGGCGGGGAAGGCGGAGACGGCACTGCTCGATCCGGATCCGAAGGTGCTGTTTGCCGGTGACTCCATGATGCAGGGAGTCGCGCCCATGGTCATCTCGCGCCTGCGCAAGGACTACCCCAAGGGCGTGTTCGTTGATGTCAGCAAGCCCAGCACGGGCCTGGTGGCCCGGCGGTATTTCGACTGGCCGACCAGGATCAGGGAGGAAAGCATCAAGCACGGCATCCACGTGATTGTGATGTTCCTGGGCCCGAACGATCCGTGGGACATCTACGAGGGAAACAAGCGCTACACCTTTCCCTCCGACAGGTGGGAGGCGAAATATCGCAGCAGGGTGGACGAGGTGCTGGACTTTGCCCAGTTGAGCGGCATACGCGTGATCTGGATCGGCCTGCCGGTGATGCGCGAGGAACGGATCAAGCAGGGCGCGAAAATAGAAAACCGGATATTTCAGGATGAAGTGCAAAAATACAAGTTCATCTATCTGCCTACGGAAGACCTCCTCGGCAGCCTCAATGACCCGTACACCAAGTACATCGAGGACCCGAAGAAAGGCAAGCTGGCCGTGCGCCTGGATGATGGCGTGCATTTCACCATGCTGGGTCTGCGCATGATCAGCTCGCGCGTGGACGAACTGCTCAGGAAACGGGAGAACCTGTGATGCCCGGACGCCTGGCGGGGACGGGCGCGAGCCTGGTGCTGTTGCTGGCTGCCTGGCCGTGTATGGCCGTGGCTGCGCTGCAGGTGGAGGTGCACCCGGGGCCATTCCCCGGCGAGCTGAGCTGTCCGGCGCTGAATCGACCCTCCCCCAAGTCCAAGGGCCACCGGGACGATGTGTTAGTGCCGCCGGGCCACGACGAGCTGGCCGGGCTGCCCATACGCGCTGAAGCGTATTCGCAGGACATCTACCTGGGCGAGCGAAGGAGAGCTGATCCGTCCAGACCCTTTTCGATCGGGTTATGGGGCGACAGCCACGCAGCATCGAACTACTTCTCGGAAGAGCTGATGCGCGCGCTGGGACTCACACAGGACGAGGTGCAGCCCACCTTTATTCCGCCCACCATGGATCGCGCCGGTGTGCACCTGCCGATACGCAAGTACTGCCAGAGTCCGGGCTGGTCGTATGAGTATGCGTATACCTCCAGTCAGGCCGGTGCCGATTTCGCCAAGGGCCTGGTCAACCTCAGGAGCAGCGAGCGCAACAGTTACCTGTGGGTGGATTTCCGTGCGCAGGCGCAGGTTCCTGCGCTGCGCTCCGTGGACATGCTGTATGTCTCGCCCGCGCGGGGAGAGATGATCCTGGTGGGAATCAGCGCGGATGACGGCGCGGAAAAATTTGTCGAGCTGAATGCGGAAGGAAACGGCAGGCTGCGCATCCGCGCCGAACGGCCTGTCTCAACCATCAAGCTGCGCCTGATACTGGGCACGCTGGCCCTGCAGGGCTTCGTCCCGCAGTATCTGAACAGGCCCGCGCTGTATCTCGATACGCTGGGCATTCCCGGTGCCACGGTGCGCGGCTGGAAGGCACTGAATGCCGACTACCTGAAGCAGAGCGACAGCAGCGCTGCCTATGATCTGGTGATCCTCGAATACGGCACCAACGAAGGCAATGACCAGAATCTCGATCTGGAGAAATACGTGGCCGATTTGCGGGCGAGCCTGAAGAACCTGCGCCAGGTTTATCCGGACTCGCTGTGCGTGCTGATCGGCCCGACGGACCGAGGGGTGCTGGTGAAGCGCCCGGGCCGCAATGAATACCAGCCCGCCTCGGCGTTCTCGAAAGACCTGCTGCATTATGCCCAGGTGCATCACCGGCTCGGCACCATCCAGGCCGCCATCGGCAAGGAATACTCCTGCGCATTCTGGAGCTGGCAGGATGCCATGGGCGGCCCGGGGGGCGTCTATTCCTGGCTGCACCATACGCCCCCACTGATGGCCAGGGATCTGACACACCTCACCGTGTCGGGTTACCAGCTCAGCGCAAGGAAGTTTGTGGCCGATACGCGGCTGACGAACTACACTCGCGTCCGCTGATCAGGCGCTCGGTGATCAGGCCAGGGTAATTGCCTGCACCGAAACGTATCGCTGCATCCTGAGCCGCTGAGTGTTACTGCCTCAGAGCCGCACGATCCATTCCGCCTGCACGTAGGTGTATTCGTAATCCGGGCCGCCGAATGAGGCGCCCAGGCTGTAGCCGCCGCGCAGCCGGATGAACTGGTCGCCCCTATACGGGCTTTCCAGCGACAATTCCAGCAGGCGGGTATTGGTGCCCGCGGCGTGGTTGATGTGCTGTACGCCTGCACCGCCCGTCAGCATCAGCACCCAGCCTTCAGATCGCGTGCGCCAGCCTAGCGCCAGCATGGTCTCGTCGTAATCTGACGGGTTGAAATAGGTGCCGCCGACATTGTTCATGTTGCTGTGATAGGTGCGGTAACGCCCTTGCACGGTCAGGCCGGAGTCCAGCACGGGCTGGTATACCAGCCTTGCGCGGTAATGGTCGCGGCTGTTGCCGTCCGAGAAGTCCTGCCGGCCCGTCACGCCAACCACCGTCCAGTGATCGTTCAGGCCGTGGTCTATCGATCCGCCCAGGAAGGTGAAATAGACGCCGGCATCCAGTGCCGGGCGGGCTTCCACCCACTCGCGATCCACGAACAGGTCGAGGCCGGTCTTTTCGGCCAGGGGCTGGTGATAGCCGCCATCCAGCGTGAGCAGGCCGTGCCCGCCCTGTTCCGACAGCCCGGCATCCAGCTGCCAGCCGTTGTAGGTGGCCGGATCGATTTCGCGCCGGATCAGGGTCACTTGTTGCGCGTCGCGCCGCCAGCCCTGCTGGGTATAGGTGCGGTAGGTGTATCTCACGCCGGTGAGGGCGTTGCCGTGGCGGAATTCCGGCAGGTACTCCAGCCCGGCCGCCTGGGTGTTGAAGCCCTCGCTGTCGTGCGACACGAAGGCATAGGCGCCGGCCGCGGCATCCTGCTGCGTGCCTGCGGCAGGAGTCGCGGCACCCGCGGAATGGCACAGCGCAATCGCCAGCAGCGCCGTGACGGTGGATGACAGTGGTTTGCCCATGCGCCGTACTGATGTCATTTGGTTCCCCAGCTCTTGCGGATATTGAACATCTCGGAAAGATATCCTATCAGGCAGATCGGCTGCAGCAGCAGGCCATACACGAATGCATAGGTAATGAAGCCGAGGGGATTGCGCCGCACTTTGAGGCCGCGATTGCGGAACATGTTCACCTCCACCTGGAACATGAACAGGTTCATCGCCAGGGCAAGCGGTATCAGCGCCAGCGTCATCGGGCCGACGATCCAGTAGTGGCCGAACAGCGCCAGGATCACGCCCGGTATGAAGCCCACCGTGAAGGCAAGATCCATCGCCGGGAACAGCAGGTTCCAGTAGATGAAGAATGTCGGCAGCTGCGGCTTGAGCAACACGCCGGGGTGATGCTTGAAGGCCTCCACCATGCCGCGCGCCCAGCGCCGCCGCTGGCGGAAGAACTGCGCCAGCGTGGCCGGGGCATTGGTGAACAGGCAGGCATCCTCGCAGTGTCCCACGCGGTAACCGGCCTTGAGGATGGCCCAGGTCAGCACGATGTCTTCGCCCACGCACACCGGCCAGCCGCCCAGCGAGAGGAGTGTGGCGCGGTCGTACAGCGAAAACGATCCCTGTGCGACCAGGGTGCCCTGGAACAGCGACTGCGTGCGCTTGATCGCGGCGATGCCATGGAAATAGTCCCACTCCTGCGCACGCGCGAGCCAGCTTGCGCGCGAGTTGCGCACCAGCACCGTGCCGGCCACCGCGCGCGTATTGGGCGGGTCCTGCAGATAGCGTTCCACGATGCTTTGCAGGGCTTCGTGGTACAGGTAGGAATCGGCGTCCACCGTGAGCACCAGGTCATGCTTCGCCATCTTCAGTGCCTGGTTGAGCGCGTTCGCCTTGCCCCCGTTCTGTTCGAGGTCCAACAGCGTCAGCCAGTAGTAGCGGGGCAGGCACTTGCGCACAATGGCTGCAGTGTCGTCGGTGGAGCCGTCGTTGATCACGATGACCTGCAGCTCGCCCGGATAGATCTGGCTGTCGATGCTCTGCAGCGTCTCCTCGATGGTGGCCGCCTCGTTGTAGGCGGCCACCAGTATGGTCAGGGGCGGATAGGCGCCCTGCAGGCGTTTGCGTTCGGGGCGCTTGTCCATGAGCAGGCTGAACATGAGGAAGGAATTCATGAAGCCCGGAACAATCGCGATGCCCGCGATGAAGAATGCCGCCAGGGCAACACCGATATGCCCGCCAAGATCCTGGATCCATTCATGGGCCAGCAGCGTCGACACCAGCGCCCACAGCGACGAGCCAAGCAGCGCAAACAAAAATTTGGTGCGTACGGAAAGGTACATGGTCTTTTCGTGTGTCAGAAGGTTGGCCACACTGTGCGCCGCTCAGCCTGCCTGACGGGCCGGCTGATACCGGCGCAATCCCCGGTATTCACTGCTATGCGTAAAGCATAACCTCAGTACCTCAAAACCGCCACCCCATCAGATGCAGACGGCGCGGCCGCTCAGTCGCTCATGCCATAGAAGCGGATTGCATTGCGCCCCGCATCCTTGGCCTGATACATCGCGATATCTGCCTGCTTGAGTATTTCGTCCTCGCTGGTCTCATGGCTGTCGAACACCACCACGCCGATGCTGGCGGTGCAGTGATGCTCCACGATGACATCGGCTTGCCCCGGGGTGTGGATGGCGAGCACGTAGGGCTCGGCCAGGGAGTGGCGGATCTTCTCTGCAACGATGCGCGCTTCCGCGATGGATTCGGCCTTCTCCATGCTCAGCTCGCACAGCATCACCACGAACTCGTCGCCGCCCAGGCGCGCCACCGTATCCATCTCGCGTACGCAGAGCTTCAGCCGTTCCGCTACCTGGCGCAACAGCAGGTCGCCCACCGCATGCCCGTGGGCGTCATTCAATGGCTTGAAGTTGTCCAGATCGAGAAACATCAGCGCGCCGTACAGGTTTCTGCGCCTGTTCGCGGATGTGGCCTGCTCCAGGCGATCATAGAGCAGGCGCCGGTTGGGCAACTGGGTGAGGGCATCATAGAACGCCAGTTGGCGGACCTGCACTTCCAGCTGCCTGCGCGCAGTGATGTCGTGGATGATGGAAAACAGCAGGCGGCGTCCGCCGCTTACGATAGGGGTGGAGTAGATCTCCACATCGCGTATCTCGCCGGAGGAAAGGCGCTGTCGGGAGGTGGAGAGATCCTGTGCTTCCTGCAATGCCTGGTGCATCACGTCGTCGATGCCTCCTCCCGGTTCCACCTTGAAGTCGTCGAGGTTCATGCCTGTCAGGCGCTCGCGCGGCAGCTGGTAATAGTTTGCCGCGGCCATGTTCGCGTCTATCAGCTTTCCCGTCTCCGGTTCGATCAGCAGCATCACCGAAGAGTTGTTTTCAAAGAAGCTGCGGAAGCGCGCCTCGCTCTCGGAAAGCTTGCGGATCTTCTTTTCCACCAGGTCTTCCAGGTGCGCGTTGATCTGCTCGTAGGAATCTATCGCCTGATGCAGCGTGCGCGACAGCACGCCGATCTCATCCCTGGCCGGATCTTCCGGGATGGTGGCGGCGCGCCCCTCCGAGAGGGAGATGCAGGCCTCGGCCAGGTGGGTCAGCCGCTGCGACAGGCGGTGCGCGATGGCGCCGGCCATGCGCCAGACGAAGGCGCCCAGCAGCGCGGCGAGCAGGGCCGACACCAGCACGCGTTCCAGGATGGGAAACAGCCAGGGATTGCTGGTTGCATACAGCTTGAGCGCAAGCGCGCCGCCTTCCATGCCGTCGTCGAGGGCGAGATCGTAGCGCGCCGGGTAGTAGACGGAATTCGCGAGGCCCGCATGGGTGGCGATGGTGTGCTCCTGGTGCAGCATCTCCAGACCCAGGTCCCGGGTCAGCCCTGCCGAGCGCCGCTGGAAAAGTTCAGACAGGTTGATCTCCCCCAGCAGGACGCCTATGGATTCCTGGGTATAGGGAAAGATCACCGGGAAGAGGGCAAGCAGCCGAGGCTGCCCCTGGTTGGCGGTGACCACGAAGTGCGGCTTCTTCTCGGCAATCACCTTGCCGGCCATGTCCGACAGCTGGCTGGCATCCATGGCAGCGGGCAAGCCACCCAGCACCGGGCGCCCGCGATAGTCGAGCAACTGCATGGGGATGTTGCCCGAGCTCTTCGCCTGATCCTGCATGAACGGCCGCAGGTAGGCGTCGCGCCCGGCAGAGTCGGTGAGCGCCGTCCACACCAGCGAACTCTGGCTCAGCTGGCGGACGTGGTTGACCTGATTCTTGATGTCGGCTGACAGCACCTCGCCGATGAAGCTGACGTTGCTCAGATTGCTCTTCTTCTGACTGGAGGGGATGTCGAGCAGGGTGAGGGTCAGCATAACGCCAACGAGGAGAATGACGATCAGCATCGTCATGGTGAAAGCCATGCGCTTGATGCGATCTTCCAGTGGCGAATCGTCTTCGCCTATCCACCTTCTCAACTGCGCTCTCATGGCTTGGCTTTGCATTGCTGCGCTTTCAATGCTTTCGGGTATCCACCGGGATCAGCCGGTCATCTGCAGTATAGCGCGCAAAGAATACGTTTTCGGCGGAAAGCGCATCGTGCCGTTCCGCGGTGAAGGGCCTGTCATAGCGCCGCACCAGCCCCTGGTAGGGGCCCAGCTGTTCCAGCGCAGTGCGGATCTTGCTGCGGTCCGTGCTGCCCGCCTTGTTGATGGCGCGGGCCAGCAGATGGGTGAGGTCATAGGCGTGCGCCACGCCGGCCGGGCTCTTGATCTGTTCTGCCGAGGCAATTCCGTAGGACCGTTTCATTGCCGCCACCACCCGGCGTGCGGCGGGAGAGTTGTTGCCGATGAAGCTGAAGGTCTGGATCACGGCAAAATCCACGCGCTGCAGGGCATCGCCCGCCATGCTGGAGAAATCGCCGCCGGTGACGCCCCAGTGGCTGATGATGGGCAAGCGCTGCTCGGCGGGCAATGCCGCCACCTCCTTGACCATCAGCGAGCCCTCGGTCTCGTTGGCGACCAGGATGATCGCCTGTGCGCCGGCCTTGCGCAGCTCGCCGTATTGCGCCAGAAGGGAAGCGTCGCCCCAGTTGTACCAGCGCTGCCCGGCCAGGCTGACGCCGGCGGCCGCGGCGGCCTTGTCGATCGCCGCCTGGTTGCTCCTGCCCCACGAGGTATTGGGCAATATCACGCCCAGACGCTTTGCCTTGTATTGCTGCATGGCAAAGCGCACAAACGCAGGGCCTGCCCAGGCATCCTTGAGCGACAGGCGGAAGGTGTAGCTGGGGCGGTGGCCGTGGTCGGTGATCTTGTCTGCCGAGCCCCACGGGTCCAGCAGCGGAATCCCCAGTTCCTGCGCCACGGGCACGCACTCGACATACACGGGACTGAACTTGCCGCCGAACACCGCGACCAGATCCGGCATCCTCGCCAGCTCGCGCAGGTTGTCCACGCCGATGGCGGTGACTGAGCGATTGTCCCTGGTCACCAGCTCCAGCTTGCGCCCGCCCAGCACACCGCCGGCCTGGTTGATTTCGTCGATGGCGATCTGCATGCCTTGCTGTATGGCCTGCGCCGAAGTGCTCGACCTGTGGCCGAACTCGGCGTCGAGTCCGATGTAGACGGGATCACTCGCCTGAGCCAGCGAAGTGGACAGCAGGAAGGCAAACGGAATGAGCAGGTGTTTCATCATGGTCGGGTTTCTCCGGAATGGGGGCCGCGAGCGATGCTGTTTGAATATTACGTTTTATCCTGCCGTGCTGCACTAGATATTCGCGAAAAAGCGGCATCGTTGCCGGGCGGCCTTCGCTCGCACGCGCGCCGTGCGACAATGCGCGCATGAACGCAAAAGACATGACCCGCAATGCGGGCGACAGCCCAGCCATCTCCTGCACCTCGTGCAGGGCGTGCTGCTGCCGGCTGGAGGTGATGCTGATGGGAGAAGACGACATACCGCCGGAATTGACGGAACAGGATCGCTGGGGTGGCTGGGTGATGGCCCGTCTCGACGACGGCTGGTGTGCAGCCCTGGACCGGAACACCATGCTGTGCACGATCTACCAGCGCCGCCCGCAGATCTGCCGCGACTATCAGCTGGGCGACAGCGACTGCATCGCAGAGCGCCGCCTGGCAAACCTGCCGGATTGATGACTATGCTGTGGGCCCGACGGATCGCCAGATGTCACGCGGGGGTGCTCAATGCGTGGTGCTCGGCGTGATGAAGGGCTGCACGTCGTGCCTGTGCTTCCTCGCCTGCTTGGCGTGCTTCTTTTCCTTCGGTGTCAGCAAGGGTTTCTTTTTGATGTTCCGGGTGGAGTGATGAGAGTGGGACATGATTCGACTCCTTATGGTAATCAGGGAAGAATTGCGATTTCATCCTACTCCAATGCATCTGCCTTGTCCGCAGATTGTCCGGCCTGTATCGCCCCCATGAGGGGGAGCGCTTCGCGCGGCAGCCTGAGCGCTTCCAGCACCTTGAGCGCGGCGTAGGCATCGTTTGCCGCATAGCGCATCTGCTGCGGCGACAGCTGCGGCTGCGACCAGTTGGAGGTGGAGATCCTCCTCGATTTGGCAAAGCGCTGATTGAGCACCAGGGCCACTGCGGCACGTACGCCCATCTCCTTGTGGTAGCCGTCCCGGCTGAACACCGTGTTGAGATCGACCACCCCGCCGAAATGCACGCCCAGCCTGGCGCGGATGTGCCCGCGGTCGGACCTGAGGCCGAAGCCCACCTTGAGCAGATGTTGCGACTGCAGCAGGTCAAGCAGGAAGGGAAGCCCCTCCGTCCGGTACAGTTGAAACAGGTAAGCACTGTCGTGCAGGGCGAACTGCACCACGTGCGGTCCCTCGCTCACATCGCCCGTGACGAAGGTGGGCCTGGATTCGGTATCAAAACCCACGATGCCCGCCGCCTTGATCGCGGCCGCGGCAGCGGCAAATTCCGGCTGGCTTGCCGGCACGTGGATGTGCGCAAGGGCGAGGCCGGCAAAAGGTTGCAGCAGCGCGATCTCTGCCTTGCTCGGGGCGATCTTGTTCATGTTGTGCGGGATCGGGGCTTGCGTGCGGGAAGTTGCGGGGGCAAAGCCTATTTCGTCCTGGCAGCGCGTCGTTCGACGGGCGTGTTGAGCTTCCTGATGTTTTCCTCGGCCTGTTTGACCGCGGTGAGGTCGTTGATGATGGCCAGGAACCTTTCGCTGCCGTCTTCCGCCGCGATCAACTCCAGGTTCACCTCCACCGGATAGCTGCTGCCATTGGCGCGCGCCTGGGTGGTCTCGTAGTTGATCGCGTCCTGCTCGTCGCGCAGCAAGGGCTCTATCATCCCTTCAAAGGACTCCAGATTCGACTGCGGCTGCAGGGAGAAGAGGTTCTTCTGCTGCAACTGCTCCAGCGTGTAGCCGAGATTCTTCAGCGCGGCATCGTTGGCGTAGGTGATCTGCAGGGTGTCGGTGTCGAATATCAGGATCTCGTTCGGGCTCCCTTCCAGCAGTGCCTCCTCGTAGCTGTGCCTGAGCGCCTCGCGGCGCTGCGCCTCGGTCCATGCGCGGCGGCGTTTCAGGCTGTAGAAGGCGAAGGCGCACGCCAGCAGCAGCGCCATCACGAAGTAGGGCGCGCGCATGTCGTGCCACCATGCTGCCCTGACTTCAGACATCGACATCTCAACCAGCACGGTGAGCGGAAAGTGCTGCAGGCGGCGCGCTGCCTGCAAACCCGTGGTATTGCCCTCGCTGTCCTTCAGCTCGACCTGTCCCTGTTGCGGGTGGTTGTTCACGCGCAGATAGTCGGCCATCGCGCCCCGGGCGGGCTGGCCATACATCGCATCCATGTCGGCCCCCTCCGGCTGCGGGTGGCGGCTCACCAGATAGCCGTCGTCGCGCAGCAGCCCCAGCGCGCTGATCCTGGGGGTGACCGAGTCCACCTGGTAGCGCTGCAGCATGTCTGCGGGCAGGTTGGCGCTGATGACATACGCCAGCTTGCCGGTCTGGTCGGTCACTGCGTAGCGTGCCGAAACCACCCAGCTCCTGTCTATGTTGCCCACCACGGGGCGGCCTATGGCGAAGTGCGGCGGTGCTTGCAGCTCGGCGAGGATCTCGGTGTATGCGGGGTCGCCGGCCAGCGTCGGCAGATCCGCCCGGTTGGGTGTCGTCCCGGTGAGCAGGACCTGGCCGTCGCCGCGGATCAGCATCACATTGCCAAGCTCGGCGTGCAGCGTTTGAAAGCGGCGCACCAGCGTGAAGGCGCGGTCCAGGTCAGGCTTGCTGCGCGCGCTGCCCAGGTCTTCACCCAGATTTTGCATGGCGATCTGCAGCTGGGTCAGGTAGACGTCGAGCGAGTTTTCGCTCAGGGCGGCAATGGTCGCCAGCTGGCTGGCCTGCCCCGCCTTGGCGTCGCGCCAGGAACGCGAGGCCAGGAAGGCGGCGTAGGCAAGCAGCGCAAGCACCAGCAAGGTCGCCGCAAACCTCATCATCTGCCCTGGGCGTTGTCGGATGCCGCTGTTAGTCATGTGTGCCCCCAATGCAATGACGGGCGCCGGATACGCAACATGCGTCAGGGCGCGGAGTCTGATTGCTGTTCATTGCGCACAATCTATCACTCCGTGCAGCCCGTGCAAAGGCCGGCGCCGCAGTGCAGCGATTGAAAGGTACATCTCAATTGCCAGTATTTGCGTTAGTATGTATTGCTGTCTGATTGCCGCTGCATCACAAGATGAGCCTGGCTGACGTGCCGAAAATGGCCGCGGGCAGCGAAGCCGCCCCTGGACTGCGCGACGCGACCGGCCCGCATCGTGCGATACGATATTAATATTCCCCGCTCAACATGGATGACCTCGATTTCCTCGGCAAAGCCGACAGATCCCCGCAGCCCGAGCCGGTTCCGTTTGATGCCGGCGCCGCGCTCGATTTTTTCCGGTCACATGGCAAGGCGCAGCACATTGCGACAGGCGAGATCATTTTCGCCGAAAACGAGAAGAGCCACGCTTTCCTGCTGCAGCGCAGCAGGATGTATCTGCTGACCGCGGGCACCATCGCGCTCAGCGTGCACGACAAGGTGGTGGGCACGGTGAAGACGGGCGAGATCTTTGGCGAGATGGCCTCGCTCACGCAGATGCCGCGTAGCGCAACCGCCACCGCAGCCAGCGACTGCGAGGTGATTGCGATGGACGACAAGCAGTTTGGCCATGCCCTGCAGGAGAGGCCGGAATTTGCGCTCACGCTGATGGTGCTGATGACGCGGCGTCTGCGCAAGATGCTGG
>DATDDN010000020.1:0-17722 GCA_036523795.1 Gallionellaceae bacterium
GCAACAGGCGCTGGAGCGCCTGGGCGCAATCCGCATCCGCTCCGATGTCGAGCGCAAGCGCCTGCATGGTCTTGCTCCTCTGGCCGCAAGCAGCTCGCAGCCCGGTGCCGGCTTGTATGGTGCTGACGCAACCCGGCTCACCTATGCGCGCCTGCTGGAGCTGGCGCGCGACCTGCTGGGGGCGGGTTACAGCGTGATCGTGGATGCGGCTTTCCTGAAACGGGATGAGCGCGCACAATTGCGGCAGCTGGCCAGGCAACTGGATGCGCCATTTGCCATCGCTTCGGTGCGCGCGAGTGAGGCCACCTTGCATGCACGCATCGGCCAGCGTCAGCGTAGCGGTACGGATGCGTCCGAGGCCGACCTCGCTGTACTGGAGCTGCTGCAGGAGAAGCAGGAGCCTCTGTCGTCTGCGGAAGAGAGTTGCACGGTGATGTTCGACAACGAGTCCGCCGGCTTTGCCGCAGCAGCCTGGCAGGCGCTGGAGCGACTGCTGCATAGCTCGACCACTTGAAACAGGGAGGAAAGAATGGCCAGTCAGAGCGAGATCAGCAACATGGCGTTGTTCTGCGATTTCGAGAACGTGGCGCTGGGCGTGCGCGATGCCAAGTATGCGCAGTTCGACATCCGCAGGGTGCTGGAGCGCCTGCTGCTCAAGGGCAGCATCGTGGTGAAGAAGGCGTACTGCGACTGGGAGCGCTATAAGGAATTCAAGGCCACCATGCACGAGGCCGCGTTCGAGCTGATCGAGATCCCGCATGTGAGGCAAAGCGGCAAGAACTCGGCCGACATCCGCCTGGTGGTGGATGCGCTTGACCTCTGCTACACCAAGGCGCACGTGGACACCTTCGTGATCATCAGCGGTGACTCGGATTTTTCCCCGCTGGTTTCCAAGCTGCGCGAGAACGACAAATACGTGATCGGCATCGGCGTGAAGGATTCCACCTCGGACCTGCTCAGCGCCAACTGCGACGAATTCATCTTTTACGACGACCTGGTGCACGAGCAGGAAGCCAAGCAGAAACGCAAGGCCAGGAAGGCACCGGCAAAGGCGAGCACCGGCAAGAAGGTGGAGGTGGCCAGCGAGGACAGCAAGCGCCAGGAGGCGCTGGACTTCATCGTGGAAACGGTGGAGGCGCTGACTGCCGAACGCGGCATGGACGAGAAGATCTGGGGCTCGCTGGTGAAGACCACCATGCAGCGGCGCAGGCCGGGTTTCACCGAGTCATCCTATGGCTACCGCTCGTTCAAGGAGCTGGTGGAAGACGCGCAGAAGCACAAGCTGCTGACTGTGGTGCGCGATGACAAGTCCAGCCAGTACAGCATACGCCTTCCCTGACCGGGTGTTGAAAAACTACTGCGGTGGCCATCTGCGGTGTTGCCCGGTGCTCGCTTCCTCGCCTATCTACATGATATGTCTCGGTCGCTGTGCTCCGTGCGCCTTGCATATGGCCATCCTCGCTACGTTTTTCAACACCCTGCTGATCCGGATCCGCCTACCGCCGGCCGTGCGCCAGGCGTAAGATGTTTTCTTCCACTCAAACAAGGAGACCGCCATGACCGATATCGCGAAGTTGCTGGCTGACGAAGCCGATCATCTGCTGAATCATCGTTGCACAGGCATTCCCAGGGAGTCGCTGCACCTGCCGGGGCCGGATTATGTCGATCGCGTGGTGGCGATGAAGGATCGCAAGTCGGGCGTGCTGCGCAGCCTGCAGGCGTTCTATGGGCACGGTCGCCTGGCCAATACGGGCTACCTGTCGCTGCTGCCGGTGGACCAGGGTGTGGAGCATTCCGGCGGCGCGTCGTTTGCGCCCAACCCGATCTATTTCGATCCGGAAAACATCGTCAAGCTGGCCATCGAGGGGGGCTGCAACGGCGTGGCCTCCACCCTGGGCGTGCTGTCTTCAGTGGCGCGCAAATATGCGCACAAGATTCCGTTCATCGTGAAGATCAACCACAACGAGCTGCTCACTCATCCCAACATGTTCGACCAGACCCTGTTTGCCAGCGTCAACCAGGCATTCGACATGGGGGCGGTTGCGGTGGGGGCAACCGTATTCTTCGGCTCGGAGCATTCGCGCCGGCAGATACAGGAAGTCTCGGATGCCTTCGAGCACGCGCACAGCCTGGGCATGGCCACCTTCCTGTGGGCTTACCTGCGCAACCCGGCGTTCAAGACCGACAAGGATTACCACGTGTCTGCCGATCTCACCGGCCAGGCCAATCACCTCGCCGTCACCATCAATGCGGACATCGTCAAACAGAAGATGGCCGAGAACAACGGCGGCTACAACGCCCTCAAGTTCGGCAAGACCAGCCCCAAGGTGTACAGCGAACTGACCTCGGATCACCCGATCGACCTGGTGCGCTACCAGGTGGCCAACTGCTACATGGGGCGCGCAGGCATGATCAATTCCGGTGGCGAGTCGGGCAAGGATGACCTGCACCAGGCGGTGCGCACCGCGGTGATCAACAAGCGCGCCGGCGGCATGGGGCTGATCTCGGGGCGCAAGGCCTTCCAGAAACCGATGAAGGACGGTGTGGCCCTGCTGAATGCGATACAGGATGTGTACGCCGACAAGAAGGTGACCGTCGCCTGAGGCGCACATGGCTGCCATATTGCGTGCGCTGCACGCCGACATCACGCAGCTGCAGGTGGATGCCATCGTCAATGCCGCCAACAGCTCGCTGCTGGGCGGCGGCGGCGTGGACGGAGCCATCCACCGCGCTGCCGGACCCCAGCTGCTGGAAGCGTGCAGGCCGCTGGGCGGCTGTCCCACCGGCGAGGCGAAGATGACGCCGGGTTTTCGCCTGCCGGCGCGCTTCGTCATCCACACAGTGGGGCCGGTATGGCATGGCGGCAGGCGGGGCGAGGCCGAACTGCTGGCGGCCTGCTATCGCCATGCCATCGAGCTGGCGGCCGCCGCCGCTCTGCACAGCGTGGCCTTCCCCAGCATCAGCACCGGCGTATACGGTTACCCTTTCGAACCAGCCGCCCGAATCGCCGTGGCCAGCGTACAGGACGCGCTGCGCAACGCGCCCGGTTTGCGCGAGGTGATCTTCTGCTGCTACTCGCGGGATGACTGGCAGGTGTATGAGCGGGTGCTGAACGAGGCCGGGGTCAGGTCTGGCGTTTGATCATTACGTAGTGTTTCTTCACCGGTTGCAGCACTTCGAAGGTGCCGCTGAATCCGGCCGGAATGATGCAGGCGTCGCCGGGGCCGAATTCGCAGGCTTGTCCATCGCTGTCGGTAATGCGGATGCGCCCCTCCAGTACGTGGAAATATTCATCGCTGTGTTCGTCGAAAAGGATGCGCCAGGCGCCGACCTCGCACGCCCATACGCCGCTGAATATTTCGCCGCTGGGGTTGCAGTAGTGTTCCCAGGTGGTGCGTAGCGGGTTGCCGCTGAGCAGCCGTTCGGCTCTGGGGTGATCGTAAGCGGGAGCGCTTGTCGCCGTGGCAAAGGCAATCAGTTTGCGCATGTGGTGCGGCCCGGGGTCAGAATGAATGCATGGCCTTGAGGCCAAAGGTGCTCATGGTGGATTGGGGTTGCACGATGCTGTACAGGCTGCCGCCCCGGGTGGAATAGACCGGATCGGACTCCTGGAAACGCCAGCTGTCGTAATAGCCCACGATGTCCCAGTAACTGTTGGTGCGGTAGGCCAGTTCGGCATACAGGCTGACGCTTCTGCCTGGCGACAGCTCGGGATTGCTGCTGAAGCCGGCGCTGTCGAGGTGTGCGTCTTCACGGGTGTGCAGGGGCAGTTTGAGCCCGCCGCCGCCGTGGAAGCCAGGGCCCAGCGCAGGCAGATCCACACTGATGCCAGTGCGCATGAACCACACTGAGTAATCCTCGATCTGGGTGCCACCGATGGTGCGGCGCCAGATATCCCATCCCAATCCGCCTATGTAGTCGAGACGGTAGTCACCCAGGTAACTGCGCGAGATCAGCTGGCCTTCGTGCGTCATGCCGCTGTAATCGGTGTAGGTGGGCACCGGCGCATAGCCCGGCTGGGTGTAGGTGTCGTAGCTCACGCGGCCGTTGTACAGCTTGCCGCGATAAGCGTAGAGCAGGCCAGTGTTGCCGTCTTCCTGCCACTGCAGGTGCAGGGCGTAGCGCGAGCCGCCTTCCCTCGGCGTCAGCGGCGGCGATTGCAGCGACTCTTCCCAGGTGTAATGCTCGACGCCGGCGCCGCCAGCCCACTGCGCCTGGGCGGGGGAGGCAGAGAAAAGTGCGACCAGGAGGGCAAGGGCGACAGGGATACGGTGGCGCATGATGACTCCGTATGTCTGGCTTCATTATGGAATGCCGTCATGGTACTACAGTACGCAGGCAGAACTGCTGCGCGCAACATTTATGCAACAGCCAGGCGCAGGATCAATGCACGCCGTTGTCCTGGCGGCTTTCATTGAGCCTGGCCAGTTTTGCCTTCAGATCCGGCAGGATGGCGGCTACGGCCTTTTCTCCCTCCAGCACGGCCTGGTGGCGGCCATTGAAATCGGTTGAGTTGATGCCGAGCGTGACCGGTCGGATGACCACATCGGCAGAAGGGAGTTCGCTGCGATTGATGGTTTGCCCCATGATGGTGAAGGTCTGCATCAGCACGTCAAAGATGCCCTCGGTCTTGCCGTATTGCGGCCGGTCGGAAATGTCTACCGCGATGACGAAATCTGCGCCGAGCGAACGCGCGACGCGCACCGGTACCGGTGCGACCAGGCCGCCGTCCACATAGTCGTGGCCATTGATGGCCACCGGCTGGAAGACGCCGGGCACCGAGCTGGAGGCGCGCACCGCCATGCCGGTGTTGCCGGTGCGGAACACGATCATTTCACCGCTGTGCAGATCGGTGGCTACCACCGCGAACAGCTTGTTCAATTTCTCCAGCGGACGGTTCTTTACCGCCTGGTTGATGAAATCCTGCAACGCTTCACCCTTGATTACGCCGCGATTGGGTAGCGACCAGTCGCTGACCTGGCCCTCATCCATCTTCATCGACAAGCCTTGCATGTCGAAACCGCTGTAGCCTGCGGCATACAGCGCCCCCACCACCGAGCCGGCGCTGGTGCCCACCACGATGTCGGGTGAAATGCCCTGTGCCTCCAGCGCCTTGATCACGCCGATGTGGGCGAAACCGCGGGCCGCGCCGCCGCCGAGCGCGAGCGCAATCCTGGCCGGGGGCTTGGGCGCACTGATGGCCACCGTGGGCGGTGGCGGTGTGGTGCATCCGGTCAGCAACAGGGCGATGGCGGACAATGCCGGCAGGAAGCGGAGCAGGGCTGGTATTTTCATGGGCTGTCTGATGTGCTTGCCGCCACAGGCGACACGATGCCACAGATTCTAGCAGGTAGGCGGGGCGCTTGCTTGCGTGCCGCAGGTCCTCAGGCGGCGAGCAGTTCGACGCCGCGCCGGGCGGCCATCTTGTTGCCCAGTTCATCCTGTTGGGTGGCGCTGAGCAGGGATGCTGCCAGCGGCAGGAGGCGGGTGTTCTCCAGCTCGATATGGCGCTCGTACAGGCCGGTAAAGTGCGTGACCACCTCTGCCTCCAGCTGTGTGCTGCTGCCGTCGGCGAGCTGCTGCAGCTGGGCGTGCAGGCGCAGCCAAGCGGCTTCCATGTCGTGATGCTGGGCGATCAGTTGCAGCACCAGTTCATGCGCCTCGACGCTGGGGCTGGCCAGCAGCAGGGGGAACAGATCCATTTCCTCATCCTGATGGTGATACTGGCCGGCGCTGTTGAAATAACGCAGGATGGCCAGCGCGGCCTGGCGTGCCTGGTCATCGCAGCCATGCTGCGGCAGGTGCTGCAGCAGTTTGTGCAGGGTCGTACATTGCGCCAGGATGCGGCCGTGGCAAGCGCGCAGCATTTCCAGCGGGGTGGCGAAGGTGGGGGCGGCTTGGCCTAGCAGTTCTTGCATGTAAAACTCCTCTCAGGGTGACAGGGCGTGCCAGGGTTGCGGGTCACGCGTGAGCGCCACGCTGACGATATAGAGAAACACCAGTTGTGCGGCCAGCCAGGCGTACACGCGCATGCGGCGGGTTCTGCCGTGGCGGATGGCCACCATGCCCAGCGCAATATACAGCAACAGGGCCACAATCTTGCTGAGCAGCCATGGCGCGTGCAGGGGCGACAGCTGCAATTGCAGTGCCAGAGCAATGGCGCTACCCAGCAACAGCGTGTCTATGCTGTGTGGCAGGACGCGGACCCAGCGCTGTTGCAGCCGGGCCGGGCTGGTCAACATCCAGAATCCGCGCAGCACGAACAGTGCATAACTGAGTGCTACGCAGGAGACGTGTATCAGCTTGAGCGTATGGGCCTGCATCTATGCCGGTCGGCTCAGCCCGTACTCCAGGCGCGCGGGCGCTTCATGCCGGCAATTTTGCACGCCTGCTTGACGTAGCCGTAGGGGAACAGCTCGAAAATCATGTTGCGGGAGTCGGCACCATACTGCTGTGCCAGATGTTTCATTACATGGCGCACATCGGCTGCCACCTGGTGTTCCTGGTAATAGTCACGCATGAAGCGCAGTGCTTCCCAGTGCGCATCCGTGAGCTCGATATTTTCCAGGCGGGCCAGTTCCACGGCGACGTCTTCGTTCCAGTCGGTGGGTTCAACCAGATAGCCTTCGGCGTCGGTTTGCGGGAGTTGTAATGCAGTATCCATATTGCACCTCGCTGATAAAAGTTGATTGTCTGCAAGTTTGCTGTTCCGTGAGGTGGATTGTATATCATGTTTTCAAAATATCACAATATGATATTTTAACCTTGTTGCAAAACAAGGTATTATGCGCACATGGATACCAATAAAATGAGCAAGGCGGAATTCGAGGCACTGTCGCGATTCCGCTACCAGCTGCGGCGCTTCCTGCGCTTCAGCGAAGAGGTGACACGCGAATATGGCGTGACGCATCTGCAGTACCTGTTGCTACTGCACATCAAGGGCATGACGGGGCGACAGTGGGCGACCATCGGTGAGCTGGCGGAGCTGCTACAGTCTCACCACCACGGCGTGGTGTCACTGGTGTCGCGCTGCGAAAAGCTGGGGCTGGTGTTCCGCCAGCAGGGCAGTGCCGACCGGCGCGAGGTGGAAGTGCACCTCACCCCGGCAGGCGAGAAGCTGGCGCACAAGCTGGCGCGCCTGCATCGAGACGAGCTGCTCAAGCTGCAGGGCGTCTTCCGGGTGCCTGGACTGCAGGAGCTGGCCGGTGGCGTCGCTGCCGGCGCGTTTGACGAGGACTAATCCCGCAGCGATTTCCCGCAATGCGGGCAGCGGGTTTCCTTCTGTCTTGACTGCTCGATCAGTGCCGAGGCCAGAATGGCGCTGGGCATCGCGAAGAAGCCGATCCCCAGCGCAGCGAAGAAGGCGGCAATCATCTTGCCGGCTATCGTGACCGGATACACATCCCCGTAACCCACTGTGGTGAGCGTGATGACGCCCCACCACAGTGCGGCCGGAATGCTGGAAAAGGCCACAGGCTGGGCATCGTGCTCCGCAAAGTACATCAGCGAGGAGCTGATGATGAGCAGCGTGAACATGATGGCGCCGGCAACGAGAAATTCCGAACGCTTGGAGCGTGCAGCCTGCCAGATTGCATGCATGCCGGCATTCCAGTGCGGCAGGTGCAGCAGGCGCACGATGCGGAACAGTCGCACGATGCGCAGGAAGCGCAGGTCCAGGTGGCCGATGAACAGCAGCGAGGGCAGGATGGCTGCGAGGTCGATCAGCGCCATGGGGCTGAACAGGTAGCGCAGGCGGCCGAACGGTGCCTGATACGACGGGGTCATGTCTGCCACCCACAGGCGCGCCAGATATTCCAGTGCAAACAGGCAGACCGAAACCAGCTCGAATGCGGAAAAGAGCGTGTGCCATTCGCGGTAGAGCGGTTCCACCGTTTCCAGCATCATGGCCGTGACATTCAGCAGGATCATTCCTGTCAGCACGATGTTGAATGCATCCACCCGGCGGTCATTGCCGTGCAGGCCATACAGGGTGTGATGCAGCCGGTGCTTGATGCTGTGCAGGTTCATGATCGTGTTTGCTCCCGCTGCCGGTTTGCGGCCGTTATCCGCCAAACAGGTTGACCAGCCCGTCCAGCCCTACGAAATTGAACGCATAGCTGGCTTGCGCGCGCACCACCGGTTTGGCATGAAAGGCAATGCTGACGCCGGCCTGCGCCATCATCTTCAGGTCGTTGGCGCCATCCCCCATAGCGATCACCTGCCGTGGCTCCAGCCCCAGTTCCTTGCGCGTATGCTCCAGCCAGTCGGCCTTCGCCTGGGCGTCCACGATATGCCCCAGCACCTTGCCGGTCAATTTGCCGTTGATGATTTCCAGCGTGTTGGCGTGGGCGAAGTCCAGGCCCAGGCGCTGTTTCAGGCGTTCGGTAAAGAATACGAAGCCGCCCGAGACCAGCAAGGCCTTGATGCCGTGTTCTTTCAGTTTTGCCAGCATGCGTTCGGCGCCGAGGCTGAGCTGCAGACGTTCGTCGTATACGCGCTGCAGTGCGCCTTCTTCCAGGCCTGCCAGCAGGGCGACACGCCGGCGCAGGCTTTCGGCAAAATCGATCTCGCCGCGCATGGCAGCCTCAGTGATTGCCGATACCTGCGGTTTCAGCTCATACATGTCGGCGATCTCGTCGATGCACTCGATGGTGATCAGGGTGGAGTCCATGTCCATTACCACCAATCCGAACTCAGACAGGTGCTGGTCCGGGCGCACGAATCCATAGTCGAGCTGGTGTTCCAGGCAGTAGGCGGCAATCCCGTCATGCGGGCGCGCATCCACCAGGCGCTGGCAATGGGGGGCGGTGTGCTCTATGCGGGAGGCGCCGCTCAGTTCGGCCAGATGCCTGAGTTGGGCGGCGGGGATGTCGTGTAACGCCTGGATGATGAGATTCATGATGCAGTCTGCTTGAGTGTTGGCTGGAAATCCGCGTGCCTCGGTCGCCAGGGGCAACCAGGGCAAAGCGCGCATTTTAGCGGAAACAGGCAGGAACTGCCGCGTTGTCGGGCACTGTGCCTGCGTCAAACGCGGCACTGCTTGTTGAGCCGCATCGCGATCCTGCTATGTCATTCGCATAAAAAAGTTGACACAAAGGCAAAAACCCGAGTAAATTACTCAACTGATATGCGTGCAATTGATTTTGTGCGCGAATTTGTGAAATGCAAAGGGCAAACCTGGCGAAAGCCAGGGACGCAAAGTCACCGGTCTAAGGAGCTCAACTGGCTCTATGACAGCGGGATCGCCAGATCAAATTCCAGGACTCCCTGGCGATTTTTTCTCTATTTCCCGCTGTCTGATTCCTCGTTTTTGCGCGGTAGATCAAGCCATTTGCATATGTCATAAGTCTGACTTAATATGCAACTCAATTAGAAGGTTATTGTGTTAAATACAAATACGGCAAGCGCGACGACATTTACGAAGTTGTCTGGAGGAGTAAACGTGTCTGATGAACTTTCTACTGCCGCCGCCTCGGCTGCGACTTTTTCGCCACAGGATTATCTTCTTGGCATGGTGCAACGCAGTGTCACGACTCGTGAAAACGTGCGCATAGCCTCGCCGGGAAACGGCGAAATCATCCTGCTGCCGGCGCACAATGCCTTTTATGCCAACGTGCGGGATTTGGCGGAGTTCTGTCGCTCACCTGCTGCAAGTCTGGAGTCGACGCCAGTCGCCGGCGACGTTTCGCCTTCGAGTTTCAATTCCGTGCGCAGCATCAAAGACCTGTTATGGCAGGCCTCCTTCCATGCCTCCGAGGGGCGTCTGCCCGAGGGGTGCTCCCGGTATGACGTGGTGCAGTTCCGCTACTGGCCAAACCTGACCCGTCTGTCATCCACATCCAATGCCGCACGCATCAGCGCGCTGCTTACACGCCACCCCACCACCATCATGCTGGTGCATCGCCTGCTCGGTATTACCAAGGAGGAGGTCTGCCAGATTTACAGCGCAGCGCACAGCGCCGGCATCGCATACGTTGCCCACTCTTTTGGGCGCAATCCCGAACTGGCCAGCGTGGAGGCCGGCTTGGCCAGCATCGAGGCCAGCGAGGAAGTCATCGCCAAAGCCGCTGCGCCGTCCGAACGCGGTCTGTTCCGGGCACTGTTTGCCAAAATTTCCGGGCTTTGAATGATGGAAAACAAGATCGTATTTGCAGGCCCAGTTGGTGCAGGAAAAACCACCGCCATCGGTTCGGTCAGTGACATCCTGGTCGTGGGTACCGAAGCGCGCGCCTCTGACGAAGTTGCGCAGCGCAAGAACACGACCACGGTTGCGATGGATTACGGCATCCTGAATCTCGAGGGGGGCGCCAAAGTGCACCTCTATGGCACACCGGGGCAGGAGCGCTTCAGCTTCATGTGGGACATTCTGAGCGAAGGGGCGATGGGGCTGGTCATCCTGATTGACAGCGCGCGCCCGGACCCCATGGCCGATCTGGAGCTTTACCTGGACTCGTTCCGCGACACCATTCGCAAATGCGAAGGGGCGGTGGTCATCGGCGTGACTCGTACCGAGCTGAATCCATACCAGGTTGACTTGCTGGATCGCGTCAATGAGCGGCTGGCACAAAGGAAACTGAATGTTCCGGTCTTCGAAGTGGATGGCCGCCAGCGTGACGACGTAAAGCAGATGCTGCTGGCTCTGCTGACCTTCTTTGATCCCTCAACCAGCCGGAGCAAAGCTGCATGAGCAAGGCGATCGATACGATCGCCGACGCGGCCCCGGCATCCGCACAGCCCGGAGCGGATCACGATCGCCGGAGCCATCCGCGTTCCTCGGCGCTCGAAGCACCACAGGATTCGGCAGCTTTGCTGGAGCTGCACGGCTTCGGTGTGGCCTTTGGCCAGAAGGTGGTGTTGTGCGAGATATCCCTGACCATCCCGGAGCAGGGTGCCGTCGTGCTGTTGGGGCCATCGGGCACCGGCAAGTCCACCCTGCTGCGCACGCTGGCGGGTTTGAGCGCGGCCAGCCCCTCATTCCGCTGCTGGGGAGATGCCTTCTATCGCGGCGCAAGGATGGATGGGGGCGAGCGGCCCGAGCTGGTGGCGCAAAGTGCGCGACTGCTGATGGCTTCCGTGCTGGAGAATGTCATCGTGAACCTGCCGGAACGCAACCAGCTTACTGTGCCCATGCAGCGTGATCTGGCGCAGCGCATGCTGGTGCGTGCGGGGCTGGGGGAGTTGTGCGGCAGGCTGGATGAGCCGGTAGTCAATCTGTCGCTTGCCCTGCAGCGACATCTGGCGATCCTGCGTCAGGTCGCGTCCGGCCCGCGCCTGTTGTGCATCGATGAACCCACCACCGGGCTGAGCGAACTGGAAAGCATCCGCCTGCTTGAGTACATGCGCGAAGAGTCGACCCGCCGCGCCTTGCTGGTGGCCCTGCACAATCAGGAGCATGCGCGCCTGCTGGGAGGGCGTGCCGTGCTGATCGCCGGCGGCTATGTGCAGGAAGATCAGACACTGCCGCAGATATTTGATGCGCCAGTCTCCTCGGCTGCGCGCGAATTTGCCCGTAGCGGCACTTGCAGCGTGGCAAGTCCGGGCACCCCGGCAGAACATCTGGATGAGTCGGTACCGCCGCCCAAGCCGCTCCCCAAAGCAGCATTGAACCACTCAGGTAACGCGGCAGGCCCGCGCGGATTCCTCTGGCTGAAGCGCGGCCAGCTCGCGGGGACACCGATGCCGGGCGTGTATCTGGACATGGATTACGATCTGAAGGCATTGCAGCGCGTGGGCGTTACTTCGCTCATCACGTTGACCGAAACGGCGCTGGATGAGGAAAAGCTGGTGCCGTTCGGCATGAAGAGTTACTGGGATCCCATCCCCGATATGGCGGCGCCGACAGTGGAACAGGGCGTGCGCCTGTGCCGCAAGATCGATGAGCTGCTGGCGCATAAGGAAGCGGTTGCCGTGCATTGCCGCGCCGGCATGGGGCGCACGGGAACAGTGCTGGCAGCGCATCTGGTGTGGGAAGGCTACAGCGCACTCGATGCGCTGGAAACGGTGCGGAGCATAGAACCGCGCTGGGTGCAGTCACCGGTGCAAATTGCGTTCCTCGAGGAATTCGAGCGCGCATTGGCAAAGAATCAGGCCAGACCGTGACGACGGTGTGGTAATGATGGAGCAGCAATACGGCCAAGCTTTTGCAGCATGGCGTTTTACAAAATTTTTTCTAGACAAGGAAGCTTAAAATGGCCGATCTGAACAATGCACTGCAAGCAGCAGTAACCTCCATACCCGAATGCCTGGCAGCAGGCTACATCGACCTCGCCAGCGGCATGCTGCTGGGCATACGCTCCGTTGACTCGCAGCCGCAGGAAGTGGTCGAGCTGCTGGCTGCCGCCACGGCCGACCTGTATCAGGGCACCAACGTGCGCATGATCGAGAGCATTTTCAAGAAGGCGCGCGGCCTGAAAGACGATGGTCACCACTATTTCCAGGAGATCATCATCAACAGCGACAACCTGATTCACGTATTCCTGCGCGGCAAGAATGAAGAACAGGTGGCCTGTTTCGTATGCCGCAAGACGGCCAACCTGGGCATGGTCCTGACCAAATCCAGAGGCGCAATGCCGGCACTGGAATCAGCGCTGTAACAACTGTTCCGGATGTCGGCTGTTACAAGATGAAAGAACGGAGCCTGCCCGTTGCAGGTGGAGAGTATGCAATTTACCAAAGAGTCTGAAAGGAAGAGTAATGGCAAATCTGGACAATGCACTGCAAACCGCAATTTCCTCCATTCCCGAGTGCCTGGCGGCGGGGTTTGTTGATCTTGCCAGCGGCATGCTGTTGGGCATCAAGACGGTCGATTCGCATCCCCAGGAAGTAATGGACCTGCTGGCCGCGGCGACCTCTGATCTGTATCAGGGCACCAACGTGCGCATGATCGAAAGCATCTTCAAGAAGGCGCGCGGCCTGAAAGAGGATGGTCACCACTATTTCCAGGAGATCATCATCAACAGCGACAACCTGATTCACGTATTCCTGCGCGGCAAGAATGAAGAACAGGTGGCCTGTTTCGTATGCCGCAGGACGGCTAACTTGGGTATGGCATTGACAAAGGCGCGCAGCGCCATGCCTGCGCTGGAAGCAGCACTGTAAGCCTGTCATCTGGCCAGTGTTGCTGGCCAGATGGATAAAGGTGTATAATAAATACATCTATAAATTTAGGAGGGGACAGAGCCATGCGAGAATTACCCAAGACCCCGGACGAATTGCGTGCCTCGGCCCTGCGTTCGGTGTTGCGTGAACTGAATGCCTCCACTTCAGATATCGAGGCGTCAGCCTGCATTTCAAGTGATGGATACTCCCTGGCCGCGGTATTGGGCGAGGGTGTTGACGCTGATCGCTTCAGCGCAATGTGCGCCTCGTTGCTGGCCTTGGCGCATCGTGCAGCACAGGAAATCCAGCGCGGCAATCTCAAGCTGGTGCTGGTTGAGGGCGAGCAAGGCGTGATGTTGCTGGTGCAGGCCGGGCCGGATGCCATCCTCGCCGTGGCTGCCAAGCCCGGCAACAGTCTGGGCAAGATCTTCCTGGACTCCAGGAAGTTCGCGCAGAAGCTGCTGGGTGTGCTGGAAAGCCACAGGGCGGCTGCCTGACATGGCCCAGCTCAAATACCAGGACCGCACGGTTCAGACGCGCGAGGGCGAGTCCGTGCTCGATGCCTGCCTGCGCCAGGGGGTCAGCCTGCCGTTCTCATGCCGCAGCGGCGTATGTCACGTGTGCATGCAGCACTGTACCGATGGCAGCATTCCGCCAGCGGCGCAACATGGCCTGAGTGCCGATCTGTCGGCACAAGGTTATTTCCTGCCGTGCCTGTGTGTTCCGGACGGGCCCATGTCGTTTGAGCCGCCCGAGCTGTATACCAGTGTCCTGCTGCACAGCAAGGAAATGCTTACCGCTGACGTGTGCCGGCTCCTGATCGAGCCGCCGGCTAATCTGGCATGCCTGCCTGGACAGTTCATCAACCTGCGCCGCAATGGCGTAGTGCGCAGCTACTCCCTTGCCAACGTGCCGGAAGAAGACTATTTCTTCGAGCTGCACGTGCAGCGCAAGACCGGCGGTGTGTTGAGTAACTGGATACTGGATGAGCTGCAGGCAGGCGATGAGGTGGAAATTCAGGGGCCGCACGGTGATTGCTACTATCGTGATGACATGCGGGCCCAGCCCCTGCTGTTGATCGGCACCGGTACAGGCCTCGGTCCTCTGCTTGGCATTGCGCGCGATGCCCTGCGCAAGCAGCATCAGGGTGAAATCCACCTGTATCACGGTGCCCTGGCTTACGAGAGTTTCTACCTGCGCGACACCCTGCGCCGCCTGCAGCAACAGCATGCGCAATTCCATTATCACGAATGCATCCTGAACGATCCCGCGCCGCAGCCCGGCGTGCAGGTCGGTGACGTGCTGCAGCTTGCCTGTGGCCGGCACCCGGACCTGCAGGCCTGGCAGGTGTATCTGGCGGGTGCGCCGGAGATGGTGGAGCGTGGTGAACAGCTGGCCCTGCAGTGCGGCGCTGAGCAGGCGGCGATTCATACCGATTCATTCGTCCTGCGCGAATTGCGGGCTGTGCCGCGCGACAAGAAGGCCGCAGCCTCGGACGGCAGCAGCCCGGAAGCGGCCGATGGATACCCGCAGCCAGACCCCGAGCTGTGGGATGCGCTGGGCAGGGGCGAGCGGCTGATGGATGTGCTCAAGGTCTTTTATGGGCGCGTGCATGAAGACGCGCGGCTCGCCTCCTTCTTTGAAGGGGTGACCAAACAGCGTTCGATCGAGAAACAGTACCTGTTCATGCGCCAGCTCATCACCGGCGAAAAGATCTATTTCGGCGATCGCCCGCGCAATTCGCACCACTGGATGGTGATTTCGGATGACCTGTTCGACTATCGCGGCGAGATGATGAAGACCTGCCTGCGCGAACACGGCCTGTCGGAAGAGATGGTGAGACGCTTCAATGCCATGGAAGAGTATTTCCGCAGCGATATCGTCAAAGACAAGCCATTTCCGCGCGTAATGGGAGAAATCGAGCTGCCGCTGGACGGATTCGACGAGCTGGTGATGGATGTCGGCAGCCTGTGCGACAGCTGCGAGCGCGAGGTGCCGGTCGGCGAGAAGGTGCTGTATCACGTACGCCTGGGCAAGATCTATTGCGCGGACTGCAGCGAGCAGCACCACCACGAAGTGCCGGCAAGCTGAGCTTCATCGTCAGGTGTGCTTTCCGCCTGACGTCTCCCGGCGCCGCCGCCGGGGCTTCGACGGCTGTCCTCTTCCCAAACAGCCACACCACGCCCCATGTATCCAGCGCCGCCGCGACACGCCCTCTACCGTGCATTGTGTATTTCCAAACGCGGCTGCGGCATCTAAGCTTTGTTCATTGCGACCCGCAACCTCGCAGGAAAGGACAAGGCCATGATCACCGTCACCGGAGCAACCGGCCAACTCGGCCATCTCGTCATCGCAGCATTGGAGAAGAAGATCCACGCATCGAGCGTCGTCGCTGCGGCGCGCAATGTGGAAAAGGCCAAGGACCTGGAAGCGATGTGCGCGCAGGTGCGCTATGCCGATTACGACAGGCCCGAGACCTGGGATGCCGCGCTGCACGGGGTAGAGAAGGTGCTGCTGATCTCCTCCAGCGAGATCGGGCAGCGCGCCAGACACCATCGCGCCGTCATCGACGCTGCCAGGCGCGCGGGTGTGAAGCTGCTCGCCTATACAAGCGTGTTGCGTGCAGACACCTCGCCGCTCGGCCTGGCGGCGGAGCATAAGGAAACGGAGGCGTATATTCGTGCCTCCGGTGTTCCGTTCGTGTTCCTGCGCCATGGCTGGTACACCGAGAACTATACCGCAGGCATTCGTGCCGCATTGGCACAGGGCGCAGTGTACGGCTGTGCCGGCAATGGCCGTATTTCATCGGCCACCCGTGCCGACTACGCCGAAGCAGATGTTGCTGCGCTGCTCGCGGACAACCAGGCGGGTAAGGTCTATGAGCTGGCAGGCGACACTTCCTACACACTGGGGGATCTGGCCGCAGAGATCTCGCGCCAGTCCGGCAAGAACATAGGCTACGTCAACCTGCCCGAGGCCGAATACAGGAACGCCCTCGTCAAAGCCGGATTCCCCGAGCCGGTTGCCGCCCTGATCTCCGATTCCGATACGGGCGCATCCAAAGGTGGACTGTTCGATGAAGGCCGTCAGCTGAGCAAACTTATCGGCAGACCGACAACGCCATTGGCAAAGGCAGTCACGGCGGCGTTGTAGAAGCGGCAATCGGCGAACTGGAAGAGAAGGCATGCCTTGCATGAGGCGTGAAACACGCCTCTTACTCGGCACCTCGCCGACGCAGATATGACTGCCGCCCAAACCAATTAGATTCCGCGCACCAGAGCATGGAATGCCCGACAGCGTCAGAGGAATGCCTGGTGGCAGGGCCAGCCCGCTCTAACTCAATTCCTTGAAGAAATTCACCACCGCCAGCACACGCTGCTTCATGTCGCCGTATTTCAGGTCGATCTTCAGCCGGTCCTGTCCCGCCATCTTGATGTGACGCTTGCTCTGGATCATGGTGATGATCTTCATCGGGTCGATAGGCGGGTTGGCCACGAACTGGATGGTGATGGCGTCGCCCGAGGCATCCACCTTGGTGATGCCCAGCGGGCGGGCCAGAATGCGCAGGCGATGGCAGTCGAACAGGGCCTGGGTGGCGTCCGGCAGCAGGCCGAAGCGGTCGATCAGTTCCTGCTGCATGTCTTCCAGTTCCTGCAGCGTTGCACAGTTGGCCAGGCGCTTGTAGATCACCAGGCGCTGGTGGATGTCGCCGCAGTAATCGTCCGGCAGCAGTGCCGGGGTGTGCAGGTTGATCTCGGTGGTGACGCCGAGCGGGTGCGCCATGTCCGGCTCGTGGCCCTGGCGCAGCGAGGAGATGGCGGCGGACAGCATGTCGTTGTAGAGCGAAAAGCCGATCTCCTGCATCTCGCCACTCTGTGATTCGCCCAGCACTTCGCCCGCGCCGCGGATTTCCAGGTCGTGCATGGCGAGGTAGAAGCCGCTACCCAGCTGTTCCATGGCCTGGATCGCCTCCAGCCGTTTCTTCGCCTGTGCGGTGAGGCCGTCCATGCTGTCCACCAGCAGATAGGCATAGGCCTGGTGATGCGAACGGCCGACACGGCCGCGCAGCTGGTGCAGCTGTGCCAGGCCGAAGCGGTCGGCGCGGTTCATGATGATGGTGTTGGCGGTGGGCACGTCGATGCCGGTCTCGATGATGGTGGTGCACAGCAGCAGGTTGAAGCGCTGGTGGTGGAAGTCGCGCATCACCGCCTCCAGCTCGCGCTCGTTCATCTGCCCGTGCGCCACGCGGATGCGCGCCTCCGGCAGCAGTGCGGCCAGCTTCTCCTGCATGTTGGCGATGGTGTCCACCTCGTTGTGCAGGAAGTACACCTGGCCGCCGCGCTTCAGTTCGCGCAGCACCGCCTCGCGGATCACGCCCTGGCTGTACTGGCTGACAAAGGTCTTGATCGACAGGCGGCGCTGCGGTGCGGTGGCAATCACCGAGAAGTCGCGCAACCCCTCCAGCGACATCGCCAGCGTGCGCGGAATCGGCGTGGCGGTGAGGGTGAGCACATCCACTTCGGCGCGCAGTGCCTTGAGTCGCTCCTTCTGCTGCACGCCGAAACGGTGCTCTTCGTCGAGGATCACCAAACCCAGATTGTGGAATTTCACGTCCTTCTGGATC
>DATDDN010000021.1:0-29186 GCA_036523795.1 Gallionellaceae bacterium
CCCAGGTGGCACGCCCCCAGCTTTGTCCCTCACTGTCGTCCAGATCCGGCGCGAAGATGACGTATTCCTTGTCGCCTGCCAGGACAGAGTAGCGCGGTACGTCATTGTCCAGCCGTTCTTCCACATCTGCCTGATTTTCCACATAGTGTCGAAGCTCGGGGAGTAGCGACTCATACGCTTCCTTGATGCCGCCTTCAGCCAGTTCCTCAGCATCGAGATGCACCGATTTGTCATGGTTCAGCGGGGATGCCATGGCGGCCCCGATCAGCACGAGTGCCAGGACGGATGCATGCGCCATTCGGGCAATGAGTCGCAACGCCTGCCCCATCTACCTTGCGTTGCTGACCATGCTCAGCGCCACCGCTTCGGCGACCTCGATACCATCCACGGCTGCCGACAAAATGCCACCGGCATAGCCCGCGCCTTCTCCCGCCGGATACAGCCCGGCCGTATTCAGGCTCTGGCAATCCTCCTTGCGCTTGATGCGCACGGGGGACGAGGTGCGCGTCTCCACGCCGGTGAGCACGGCGTCATTCATGGCGTAGCCCCGGATCTGTTTCTCGAAGGCGGGCAACGCCTCGCGTAGCGCCTCGATGGCGTAATCGGGCAGGGCGCTGGCGAGATCGGTCAGTGTCACGCCGGGGGTGTAGGAGGGCTGCACCGAGCCGAGTTTCGTGGAGGGGCGGCCGGCGAGGAAGTCTCCCACCAGTTGCGCCGGTGCGTTGTAGTTGCTGCCGCCCAGCACGTAGGCACGGCTCTCCAGTTCACGCTGCAGCGCAATGCCGGCGAGCGGACTGCTGTCCGGGAAATCGGCCGGGGTGATGCCGACCACGATGCCGCTGTTGGCGTTGCGCTCATTGCGCGAATACTGGCTCATGCCGTTGGTGACCACGCGCCCCGGTTCGGAGGTGGCCGCCACCACGGTGCCGCCGGGGCACATGCAGAAGCTGTATACCGAGCGGCCGTTCCTGCAGTGGTGCACGAGCTTGTAGTCGGCCGCACCCAGCAGCGGGTTGCCGGCATTGGGGCCAAGGCGCGCGCGGTCGATCAGTGACTGCGGGTGTTCGATGCGGAAGCCTATGGAGAACGGCTTTGCCTCCAGGTACACGCCGCGCCGGTAAAGCATCTCGAAGGTGTCGCGCGCGCTGTGGCCCACGGCGAGCACCACGTGGCCGGTGGCGATGCGCTCGCCGGTGGAGAGCAGCACGCTGCGCACCTTTTTCTCGTTATTGGGGCCATCCTCGATCTCGATGTCGTCCACCCGGCTCTGGAAGCGGATCTCGCCACCGAGCGCGATGATGCTGGCGCGCATTTCCTCCACCATGCCGACCAGGCGGAAGGTGCCGATGTGTGGCTTGCTGACGTAGAGGATTTCTTCCGGTGCGCCGGCCTTGACGAATTCGGCGAGCACCTTGCGCCCGAGGTGGCGCGGGTCCTTGATCTGGCTGTGCAGCTTGCCGTCAGAGAAGGTACCGGCGCCCCCTTCGCCGAACTGCACGTTGGATTCCGGGTTCAGCTCATGCTTGCGCCACAGGCCGAAGGTGTCCCTGGTGCGCTCGCGCACCGCCTTGCCGCGCTCCAGCACGATGGGGCGGAATCCCATCTGCGCCAGCAGCAGCGCGGCGAAGATGCCGCACGGGCCGAAGCCTATGATGACCGGGCGCTCGCTGATGCCTTCGGGCGCATGGGCCACGAAGTGATAGCTGGTGTCGGGGCTGGGCGCGACATGCGGGATGTCTTGCAGGCGCTTGAGCAGGGCGGCTTCGTTCCTGATCTCCACATCCAGGGTGTAGATGAAGTGGATGTTGCCGGGCTTGCGCGCGTCGTAGCCGCGGCGAAAGATGGTGTAGCCGGCCAGTTCATGCGCGCCTATGCCGAGGCGCTTGAGGATGGCGGCCTGGAGCTCGTCGGGCGTGTGGGTGAGGGGGAGCTTGATTTCGGTGATTCGTAACATGGCGCCATTTTACCGCGGCCACGGCTGCTTAACGAACTATTCCTTGTCCGCGCGCCAGATTGACAGCACGATCCAGACGCTGTTGAAGAAGGCGATGACGAAGCCCAGCAGACCGAACAGCGGCAGGCCGAACAGGGTGGGGCCGCCCTGCACCGTCATGACGATGGAAGAGCCGATGATGAGAGCGGCGGTGAGTATGCCTATGGTCAGGCGGTTGGTGCTGTGGTCGATCTGGTGGCCGAAATGGTCGAGGCGCTTGACGTCGAGGTCGATCTTTACCTGCCCGCGGCGCGCCTGTTTCAGCAGACGCGCCGCATCGCGCGGCAGGCCGCCGATCAGCGAGACTACGTCATGCAGGCTGCGCCGCCCGCGCTTCAGCAGGGCGACCGGGTGGTAACGCTCGCGGATGACGCGCCTGAGAAAAGGGGCGAGGTGATCAACGATGTGAAAATCGGGATCGAGCTTCAGACCCAGCCCTTCCAGGGTGATCAGTGCCTTGAACAGCAGGGTGAGATCGGAGGGCAGGATGATCGAATGCGCGCGCATGATGGCAGTGATTTCGCCCAGCAGCTCGCCCAGGCGTATGTCCTTGAGCGGGCGGGATTCGTAGTTTGAAGCCAGTTCGCTCACGTCGTGATACAGCCTGGTCTCGTCCACGTCGCCGCCATCCTCGGTCCAGTCCAGCAGCACGTCGAGGATGCCCTGTTCGTCATGCTGGGACAGGGAGACGAGCAGGTCCACGATCTGGTTGCGGCGCTGGTCGGAGAGGCGGCCCACCATGCCGAAATCGAGCAGCGCCAGGCGGTTGTCGGGCAGATAGAACACGTTGCCGGGATGGGGGTCGGCGTGGAAGTGGCCGTCGATCAGGATCATCTTCAGCACGGCTTCAGCGCCGCGTTTTGCCAGCAGTTTCCGGTTCAGCCCGGCGGCGTCAGCGGCCGCCATGTCGTTGCCCGCAATGCCGCTGATGTACTGCTGCACGTTGAATTGCGCGCAGGTCCATTCCCAGTAGATGCGCGGAATGACGATGCCGGGATCATTCGCAAAATACTTGCGGAAGCGCTCCTGGGTTCTGGCTTCCAGGGCGAGGTCGAGTTCGCGCAGCAGGGAACGGCCGAATTCCCTGACGATCTGCACCGGCTGGTAGCGGCGCGCTTCGGGTATCTCCGATTCGATCAGCGTCGCGATGTGGTTGAGGATGCGCAGGTCGGCTTCGATCTTGGGACGGATGTCCGGGCGGCGGATCTTCAGCACCACAGGCGTGCCGTCGAGCAGCGTGGCGCGATGCACCTGGGCGATGGAGGCAGAGCCGCTGGGCTCGGTCTGCAGATCCTTGAACACTTCGAACGGCGAGCGCCCCAGCTCCTTTTCCAGCATGGGCAGCAGCTTGTCGAAGGGCACCGGCGGCGCACTGTCCTGCAATTTCTCGAACTCGGCTATCCATTCCGGCAGGAGCACGTCCACACGGGTCGCCAGCAACTGGCTGAGTTTGACGAAGGTGGGGCCGAGCTCCTCAAAGGCGAGCCTGATGCGCTGCGGGCTTTCCAGCACCTCGGGCCGCTCGTCGCCCTTGGGCAAATGCAGCATCTGCCCGGCGCGCTCCAGCAACGAGATCACGCCCAGGCGGCGCATCACGTCGCCGAAGCCGTGACGAATCATCACCGTGGTGATTTCGTGCAGGCGCGGCAAATCGCGGATGGCGCTTACCGTTTCGAGCAGCATGGCTTATTTCTTGCCGTGCAGGGCCTGTGCGATGCCTTCCAGTATGCCGGCGGCCACCTCGGTGAAGCGCGAGCTCAGCTCATGTGCGGCGCCCGCGCCCGTCGCCTTGGCGTCATGGGCGACGCCTTTCATCTGCTGCGAGAAGGCGGACAGTGTGGTGGCAACCTGGCGCCCGGTGTCAGTACCGGTGCGGCGCGTATGGCTGAGCAGCTCGTCGAGTTCGGTCCGGACATGGCCCGAACTCTTCTTGGCCACTTCGTTCACGGTATCGAGGAAGTCCTGTTCGACTTTTTTCAGATTGTCGAGGGCGGCCTTGAGCTCCTGGCTGCTGAAATCGTTGCTGCTGGTGCTGAGTTGCTGCAGGGCCAGGTGAGTGGCCTCGGCGGACTTCATCAGCGCCGCATCCAGCCCCTCAAAGGCTTGGCTCAGCGCCTGCCTGGAGTCCTGTGCGCGCTTGTCCAGGCCCAGCGTGATGCCCTCGGTGAGCGCCTTCACCACGTTCCTGATTTCGCTGGCTTCCAGGCGGCGCTGCCTGATCGCCGAAAGCGTGAGGTCACGCACACGCTCCCGAATGTCCTGTCCTGCGGAGACGGCTGCGCTGGCAGCCTGCTTGATCCCTTCGTCAGAAAAATCGCTCATTTTGCGCTCCTTGTGATGGTGATGGGGTGTCTGAATGGTAGCGCAAAGCACACCAGCCTGCTGGATATTCCAGCGCCGGTGCGGGCTGTAGCGCGTATGGGGTATTGCTGGTAGATTGTGCCGCTTCCTTCCGATCTGACGGCATCGAATCAAACAATGGCAAAAGCAAAAACGGTTTTCAGCTGCACCGAATGCGGCGGTCAGGTGCCCAAGTGGCAGGGGCAGTGCCCGCACTGCATGGCGTGGAATACGCTGGTGGAAAGCGTGGCGGAAACGCCCGCAGCAGGCGGCAAGAACCGCTACAGCGCGCTGGCGGCCACCGGGCAGGTGCAGCGCTTGTCCGAGGTGGAGGCACAGGAGGTTCCGCGCACGCCCAGCGGCATCGCCGAATTCGACCGCGTGCTGGGCGGCGGGCTGGTACAGGGCGCGGTAGTGCTGATCGGCGGCGATCCCGGCATCGGCAAGTCCACCCTGTTGCTGCAGACTTTGGCGCATCTGTCCACCGCCCAGAACGTGCTGTACGTGAGCGGCGAAGAATCATCGCAGCAGATTGCGCTGCGCGCCAAGCGTCTGGCGCTGGATGCGCGCGCGGTGCACCTGCTGCCGGAGATCCAGCTGGAAAAAATCCAGGCCACCATCGCGGCGAACAAGCCGGAGGTGGTGGTGATCGACTCGATCCAGACCATCTATTCCGAACAGCTCACCTCGGCGCCGGGCTCGGTGGCGCAGGTACGCGAATGCGCGGCACAGCTCACGCGCCTGGCCAAGAGCAGCAACGTGACCATGATCCTGGTCGGCCACGTCACCAAGGAGGGCACGCTGGCCGGGCCGCGCGTGCTGGAGCACATCGTGGACACGGTGTTGTATTTCGAGGGTGACACCCATTCCAGCTTCCGCCTTGTGCGTGCGTTCAAGAACCGCTTCGGCGCGGTGAACGAGCTGGGTGTATTCGCCATGACCGAGAAGGGGCTGCGCGAGGTGAGCAACCCGTCCGCGTTGTTCCTGTCGCAACACGGCGCGCAGGTGGCCGGTTCGTGCGTGATGGTGACGCAGGAAGGCACCCGTCCGCTGCTGGTGGAAATCCAGGCGCTGCTGGATGACGCGCATTCGCCCAGCCCGCGCCGCTTGTCACTGGGGCTGGAGCAGAACCGCCTGGCCATGCTGCTGGCCGTGCTGCACCGTCATGCCGGCGTCGCCTGCTTCGACCAGGACGTGTTCATCAATGCGGTGGGCGGGGTGAAGATCACCGAACCGGGCGCGGACCTGGCGGTGCTGCTGGCCATCGTGTCCAGCCTGCGCAACCGGCCCCTGCCGGAAAAGATGGTGGTGTTCGGCGAAGTGGGCCTGGCCGGCGAGGTGCGCCCGGTGCAGCGCGGCCAGGAGCGCCTGAAAGAGGCGGCCAAGCTGGGCTTCAAGCGCGCGATCATCCCCAAGGGCAACAAGCCGAGGCATGCCATCGAGGGCATGGAGGTGATCGCGGTGGAGCGGGTGGAAGAGGCGGTGACGCGGATGCGCGAGTGAAGCTGGCCGGGTGTAAATGCAGCCGGCGGCGCCTACGCTTCTTCCAGATGTTTGTGCAGTTCGGTAAGCGTATGGATGACCTTGCGCGAGGCTTGCACGTATTCGCCGTTGAACAGGTTGATGGCGCTCAGGTGATCGTTTTGCTGCGCTTTTAGCACTACGTTGCTGGCGATGTAGTGGAACTGTGCATGGTCTGCGCGCAAGGCGTTGAAGTCCTCATCGCCATGAAAATGGTCGACTGCCGGGCCATGTATCCATTTTCCCAGTGCACACTGGTCATCCCGGCAAATCAGCATGGGGTCCAGTCTTTCATCTGATGTGCCATCCAGGCAGCGTTGCAGGCGGGCCTTCCATTGCATGTGCGCGCTGATCGCGTCGGCAATGTTGATTTCGCTGCGAATGCTGGCTTTCTTGGCGGTGTCGTTGCCAAACCACTTGGAGAAAAAGCTCATTCTTGCCTCCCAGGGAGTTAGTGCGGAAAAGATAAAGCGTGCTTTGCGGAATGCTGAACCATTGTTGCTGGCAGGGTTTTGGCTGACAATATGCCGATTGGGTTAGTGCCCATATGCTGATCGGCTTAGTACAAAGGATATAGGCTGCGCTCCTGCCATGGCCATTCGGACTAGTTTTTCTCCTCGGATTGCCCGTAATTTATTGTTTTTCCAAATTTAGTCGGCGTTGGCTTGACCATCACCCGGCCATGACATACGCTTCCAAAACTTTATCTGTCTGCCGCAACCATGGCCATAAGCAACAAAAAACGCATTCTGCTGGTTACGGTCTTATTGGTTGTTGCATGGAATATCGCTGCCTGGGTCATTGCGCAAACCTATTTTCAGTCACGTATCGAGGGAGTTGTCCAGCAGGAAAGCGGGCTTGCGCAGGCGCGGGCCAATGACCTTGCGGACAGCATCCAGCGTAATCTTGCATACATCAGCGGCATACCCAAACTGTTTACAAAGGGGCCACGCTTTCGCAATGCGCTGGCCCGTTTTGGCCGTGGCACACTCTCCTCCAGCCGCTCAGTGGCGGACAAGGCCAGATTGTGGGGTCGCGACCCGCAACTCAGGGAACTCAACCAGTTTCTGACGAAAATTCCTGAGACACTGAATTTCGACCTGCTCTATGTGGTGAATGCCGCTGGCGATTGCATCGCCGCCAGCAATGCCGATACGCCGGGCAGCCCGGTTGGCACGAACTTCGCCGAGCGCGACTATTTCCGTGCAAATCTCCTGGGGCAGCCGGGCATGCAATATGCGCTGGGCAAGACCACGAAGATTGCCGGCCTGTATTTCTCCTATCCGATGCTGATCGATGGACGCTTCATGGGGGCAATCGTCGCCAAGATGGATGTGCCCACCCTGTCGTTTATGATCAATTCCGTTCCGGCGCTGGTCACGGATGGCAACGGCGTCATCATTCTGGCGCATGATCGCGCGCTGGAAATGTCGGCCCTGGCGGGGGCACCCATAGAGCAGATGTCTGCGGAAAAGAGGATCGCGATCTACCGCAGGGAGGCGTTTCCCGTGCTGACGCTCACCCCATGGGGCGACAACCGGTTCCCGACTTTGCTGCGCATGCGTGGCAGCGAGGCGCCGCACGTCATGGTGTCGCGGGCCCTGCCGCAATACGGGCTCACGGTGCACGTCGACAGCGAAATCAGCCAGTATGCCGCGCTCAAGCGCGAAGGAGTGGGGTTCGCCCTGCTGCTGGGGCTGGCGGGCAGCGTACTGATCCTGATTGAGAACGGCGTTGCGCTGTACCTGGATTACTCCCGGCGAAGTGCCGCAAAACTGAAGGAACAGCAGAGCCAGCTCGAAACCATGATGCATGCTGCGCATGACGGCATTCACGTGCTCGACATGAAAGGCCGCATCATTCTGGTGAACGAGGCGTTCTGCCGGATGCTGGGATACACGAGTCAGGAGCTGCAGGCGATGCAGATTTCCGATTGGGATACGGGTGTCACGCAGGAAAATTTCCAGGCGCGCTTTGCTACCCTGGCCACGGGCGCCGGCGATGTGTTTGAAACTCGTCTGCGCCGCAAGAGTGGCGCGGAGTTTGATGTCGAGATCAGTGCGGCCGTGGTCGTAGTGGAGGGGCAGAAGCGGATCTACTGCGCCGCGCGCGATATTTCGGAACGCAAACGCATCGAGGAGGAGCTGCGCCTGGCATCGCTGGTGCTCAAGAACAGCAGCGATGGCATGGTGGTGACGGATGCAGACAATCGCATCATCGCAGTGAACCCGGCATTTACCAGTCTCACCGGCTATACGTTTGACGATGTGCGTGGGAAAAATCCGCGCATGTTCAAGTCGGGCAGGCACGATGCGGCGTTTTACCAGGAAATGTGGCGCGAGCTGAGGGAACGCGGGCACTGGCAGGGAGAGGTCTGGGACAAGCGCAAGAATGGCGAGCTGCATGCCAAATGGCTGACCATCAACACCGTGCGCAACGAGCAGGGCGGGGTGCACCGCTATGTGGCCCTGTTCTCGGACATCACCGAGAAGAAGCATTCCGAGGAGCTGATCTGGAAGCAGGCCAACTTCGACATGCTGACCGGTTTGCCCAACCGGCACATGTTGCTCGACCGCCTGCTGCAGGAAACGCACAAGGCAGATCGCAACGGGCTGACGATCGCGCTGCTGCTGATAGACCTGGACCTGTTCAAGGAAGTCAATGACACCCTGGGGCACATCGTCGGTGATGCCCTGCTGCAACAGGCTGCCTTGCGCATTGCGGCCTGTGTGCGCGAAAGTGACACGGTTGCGCGGCTGGGAGGGGACGAATTCACGGTGATCCTTTCCGCCCTGCCCGAGAGTAACCGCGCTGAAACAATTGCGCAAAACATCATCAGCCACCTGAGCGAGCCGTTTTACCTGGGCAACGAAGTGGCATATGTGTCGGCCAGTGTCGGCATCACGCTGTATCCCGGCGACGGCAAGAACATCGAGGATCTGATGCGCAATGCCGACCAGGCCATGTACGTGGCCAAGCAGCAGGGGAGGGGGCGCTTCAGTCATTACACGCCCAGCCTGCAGGAGGCCGCGCAAAAGCGCCTGCGCCTGACCACGGATTTGCGCGGTGCCCTGCACGGACAGCAATTGCGGCTGCTGTTCCAGCCCATCGTCGAGCTGCCCGGCGGGCGCGTTTCCAAGGCAGAGGCGCTGCTGCGCTGGCAGCATCCGGAACGAGGCACGATCAATCCGCAGGAATTCATTCACTTGGCGGAAGAGAGCGGGCTCATCCACAGCATAGGTGACTGGGTATTCCGTGAGGCAGCCGGCGTGGCAAGGCGCTGGAGCGTGAAATACGGCATGGATTTCCAGATCAGCGTGAACAAATCGCCGGTGCAGTTTCGCGCGAGCGGCAACGATTACACGAAGAGCTGGCCTGAATACCTGCAGGAGATCGGTTTGCCCGGCAGGCAGGTTGTGGTGGAAATCACCGAGGGCATGCTGCTGAACGCCGAAACCGAAGTGGTCGAGCGCCTGTTGCACTTCCGCGACGCGGGCATCCAGGTGGCGATTGACGATTTCGGCACCGGCTACTCTTCCTTGTCTTATTTGAAAAAATTTGATATTGACTACCTCAAGATCGACCAGTCCTTCGTGCGCAACCTGGGCACCGACGCCAACGACCGCGCCCTGTGCGAGGCCATCATCGTGATGGCGCACAAACTGGATCTCAAGGTGATTGCCGAAGGCGTCGAGTCCGCGCAGCAGCGAGATGTGCTGACGTCCGCGGGCTGTGACTTTGCACAAGGCTACCTGTTCTCGCGGCCGTTGACGGCTGAAGAGTTTGAGCAACTGTTGGATGGAAACTGAAAGCGAAAGATACTGAAATGGAATATACGTTTTTTGACGAGGGCCTGCGTGACCGCTTTATCCGCATGGCAACCGGGATGGGCATTCCCAGCAAGGTATGGGACGACAAGATCGAGGGCAGCGTGGTTCAGCTCGAGGGCGAGCTGGACGAGGAACAGATGCTGGCCCTGGAGGCGGAATACGAAAATCTTCTGGACGAACAGATGGTGCTGTCCGAGGCTGATGGTTCGATGGAGCACCAGGCCATGGGCGTCAATGTCATCTTTGCCGATGGGCATACCGGCGTGGTGCGCCTGAAAGGAGATGTTGCGCGGCGCCTGATGGAACATTTCGCGGCAGAGGAAATACATGATCTGGTGCAATCGATCGCCGACAGCATTGAGCACCCGATCAATGGCCCCCTGTGCAAGCGCGCGTGATGGACGGACCATGCGTATGCATCTGAGGAGATGCAAGGTACGGGACGGGTAATGCTGGACGCCATTCAATTCCTGCGACTGCGACCTGATGACAGCCTGCTGTACGCTGCCTCCTATCGCCCGTCGCTCATCGTTCTCTCCGTTGCCATCGCCATCACCGCCGCCTATGCGGCGATGAAGGTGGCGGCCAGTGCCGCGCTGGCGCAAACGTGGCGGAACCGGCTGCTGTGGCTCGGCATCGGCGCCGTGACCTTGGGCATGGGCACGTGGGCCATGCATTTCATCGGCATGCTGTCGGTCAATTTGCCCTGCGGCATCTACTACGATCCCGTGTTGACCCTGCTGTCCATCCTGCCGGGCATTCTGGCTGGCGGTGTGGCGCTGGCGATTGTCAGCCGGCCCGCGCCCGGGCAACGCGAGCTGTTGCTGGGAAGTGCCCTGATGGGGGGCGGCATCGGCGCCATGCACTATGCCGGCATGGCTGCGCTACGCATTGACGGCGTGGTGCGCTACGATCCATCCCTGTTTGCGCTATCCATCCTGGTGGCGATCCTGCTTGCGTATGTTGCCTTGCGTGTGCACACCGGCATGCCGTGTGCACATCGGCGCTGTGACCTGCTGGTTGCGCTGATCATGGGCTCAGCCATATCCGGCATGCACTATACCGCCATGTCCGCCGCGTATTTCGTGCGCGGTGACGTGGGCGACCTGCCCGAATCTGCGCTGAGTCCCAACAACCTCGCCTTGATCATCACGACCATGACGGTGCTGTTGGCCCTGCTGTCACTGGCTGTCGCCGCACTTTCACGCAACCGTGAAATGACCCAGAAGCTGCAGGAGAGCGAACGGCGCTGGAGGTTTGCGCTGGAAGGTGGCGGCGATGGCGTGTGGGACCTCAATATGCTCACCGGCGGGTTGATGATGTCCAATGTGGGCAAACAGATGTTCGGTTTTGCCGAAGATGAGATCGCAGACAATATCGAGGCGTGGGAGCCGCGCATTCACCCCGATGACAAGGCACGCACCCGGGATGATCTGCGCAACTATCTGCGCGGCCGCAGCAAATATCTGTCCAGCGAATACCGCGTGCTGTGCAAGGACAACAGCTGGAAGTGGATATTGACGCGCGGCATGGCAGTCAGTCGCGACGCAGACGGGCGCGTGCTGCGCATGATCGGTACCCACTCTGACATCGATGAGCGCAAGAAGGCTGAGGAAGAGCTGCGCCTTGCCGCCATGGTCTACCAGAACAGCAGCGAGGCGATGACTGTCACGGACAGCCAGGGGCACATCGTCAGCGTCAATCCGGCGTTTACCACCCTGACTGGCTATACGCTGGAGGAAGTACAGGGCAAGAGCACCAAGCTGCTCAATTCCGGGCGCCATACGCGCGAGTTCTATCGGGCAATGTGGCACCAGATCAACAGCATCGGGCACTGGCAAGGTGAAATATGGAACCGGCGCAAGAACGGTGAGCTATACCTGGAATGGCTGACCATCAATACCATCTACAACGACGATGGTTCGGTGCATCGCTATGTCGCGCTGTTTTCAGACATTACCCAGAAAAAGGAATCTGAAGAGCTGATCTGGCGCCAGGCCAATTTCGATACGCTGACCAGCCTGCCCAATCGCCGCATGTTCTATGACCGGCTGGAGCAGGAGATCAAGAAGTCGCACCGCTCCGGATTGCCGATGGCACTGATGCTGCTCGACCTGGATCACTTCAAGGAAGTGAATGACACCCTGGGGCACGCGCAGGGAGACATATTGCTGGTGGAGGCAGCGCGCCGCATCAGCGCATGCGTACGGGAATCGGATACCGTGGCGCGCCTGGGCGGGGATGAATTCACGATCATCCTGTCCGAGCTGGATGACGTCAACAGCGTGGAGCGGATCGCACAGAACATCATTGATGCGCTGGCCGGCCCGTTCCACTTGCAGCAGGAAGCGGCCTTCGTTTCGGCCAGCGTGGGCATCACCCTTTATCCGAACGATGCGCATAATATCGACACCCTGATCAAGAATGCGGACCAGGCCATGTATCTGTCCAAGAATTCCGGACGCGGCCGCTTCAGCTACTTCACTGCTGCACTGCAGGAAGCGGCGCAAAACCGCATGCACCTGATCAACGATTTGCGCGCGGCCATCGGCAAGGGGCAATTTGCCGTGTATTACCAGCCCATCGTGGATCTGGCCAATGGGCGCATCTGCAAGGCTGAGGCCTTGCTGCGCTGGCACCACCCCCAGCGCGGAATGGTGAGCCCCACGCAATTCATTCCGCTGGCCGAAGAATCCGCTCTCATACACGAAATCGGCAACTGGGTGTTCACGCAGGTCGGCGTGCAGCTCAAGCATTGGCGCGCGATGTATGCACCAAAGTTCCAGGTCAGCATCAACAAGTCACCGCTGCAGTTCCGCCAGCACGGCATGGCAGGAGAAGCCTCCTGGGTGGCACAACTGCAGGCGCTGGGCCTGCCCGGGCAGAGCATGGTTATCGAGATCACCGAAGGCATGCTGCTGAATGCAGAGGAGGGCGTGGCCGATCGCTTGCTGCAATTCCGCGATGCCGGCATGCAGGTCGCCATCGATGACTTTGGCACCGGTTATTCCTCGCTGTCTTACCTGAAGAAATTCGACATCGACTATCTGAAGATCGACCAGTCGTTTATTCGCAACCTGGACAGTGACGATGACGACATGGCGGTGTGCCAGGCCATCATCGTGATGGCGCACAAGCTGGGTCTGCAAGTGGTCGCCGAGGGCGTAGAAACGCAGCGTCAGCACGACCTGCTGAAGGCGTACGGCTGCAATTTTGCGCAGGGGTTCCTGTACTCGGAAGCCGTGCCGGCGGCAAAGTTCGAGGCCTTGCTAATGGCTCAGCAATAGCCGCCTGGTCATGTGTTGGACGCGGTGGCTGTCATGCCCGGCTAGCGAGTGAGCTGGGCGTACAGCAGGGGCAGTTGCCGCGGCAGCTCGGCAGGTTTGCGAATCACCACATAGCCACCGATGCCGAACAGATGCGGCAGGTAGCTGTTGGCCTTTTCATCGATGGTGACGCAGAACGGGCGCAGCCCCATCTGGCGCGCCTCCACCAGGGCGACGCGGGTATCCTCGATGCCGTAGCGTCCCTCATACTGATCCAGATCGTTGGGTTTCCCATCTGTCAGGATGAGCAGCAGGCGTTGTGTCGCAGTTTGCCTGGACAGCAGCGCGCTGGCGTGGCGGATGGCCGCCCCCATGCGCGTGTAGTAGCCGGGCTTGATTGCCTGGATGCGGCCGCGGATGCCTGCGTTGTATTTTTCGCCAAATTCCTTGAGTACGTGAAAGCGCACATTGTCGCGGCGTAGCGAAGAAAAGCCATACAGTCCGAAGCGGTCAGCGGTGGCGCTGAGTGCCTCGGCGAACAGGAACAGGCTGTCGCGGATGACGTCGATGACGCGTGCGGAATCGCTCACCCAGGCATCAGTGGATAGGGACAGGTCTGCCAGCGTCAGGCAGGCGAGGTCGCGCTCGCGGTAGTGGTGGGCGCGGTACAGGCCGCGTTCGGCAGCATGGCCGCTGAGGCGGTCGGCACTGAACTGCACGCAGGCATCCAGGTCAGGCTCGCTGCCATCGAACTGGCCGTTGAGCCACACCCGCTTGGGAGTGAGCGCCTCGAACTGGCTGCGGATACGGCGCGCATTCGCAGCGAGGTGCTGGGGCAATGCGCAGGGAGGCGCCGAGCGTGCCTGCATGGGCTGCAGGCGGCAGTGCTCGGGCTGCAGAACATGTTTCCTGTAATGCCATTCCGGCAGCAGGATGCCTTGGCCGAGCGGCGTGTCGTCCTCTGCCGCAGAGGGGAGGTCAAGATCGAACTTGAGGCGCGAGGCCACGCTTTTGCCATCCTGCGCCACGCTCAGCTTGTCCATGTCGTTGGCCGCGTCGGCGCTGCTGTCGCCATCCTCTTCGGTAGCCCGGTTCGCCTTGAAGTATTCCGCCCAGCCGAAGATACTTTCGGCGCGGAAAAACAGCATGAACGGATTCTTGTTGTCCGGCATGTCCACCCGTTCGGCCTGGCGGCGCTGGGTGTCGCCAATTCTCTTGCTCTTGCCGTCGCCTTCCTGTGGTGTGGCGCTGGCGGGAGAGTTGCTGCCTGAGGGCGAAGCGATGTGTGGCGGATTGGGGTGCAGCCACAGGTGTACCGGGTAAGGCGGGCGGCTGGCGGGCGGCAGTTGCGCAACGCTGCCCGGATTGCTCAGGGCTGTGCGGACTGCCTGTTCCAGCACGGATTCATCTTCCGGCAGACCCGCGGGGTCGGGGCGCAGCGCCAGGGTGGCATCCAGCAGGCGCAGGTAACGCGGACGCAAGCCGGGGAAGCGCTCGAACACCGTCAGGGTGGCCTGCTGGCTGCGAACTTCCCAGGCCTGATGTGTGGCGTCGTCGACGGCAGCCAGTGCGATCAGCCACAGGTAAAGGTCGCGATTGAGGCTGTGTGTGGGCAGGATGTCGATTAGTGCGGGCAGGCGCAGGGTGTCTTCGTCCAGCCAGGTCAATTCGATCTTTTCATGGCTGCCGGCAACGCGCTGCAGCAGGCTGCGCCGAGCGCCATGCTCGCTGGCCGTGGTGGCGCGAATGTCGAGGCCGCTGTCACCGCCGAGGGCACGAAAGAAGATGCCCGCGGTCTTGCTGATATCGTCCAGCCTTACCGCTGCCTGCGGATAACGCTTGTCCGCGACGCGCGTGATCAGTTTGTGCCAGAGCGCACCGACGCTTTCTTCCATTCAGCGCTCCCGTGTACAGCAGCTTGCAGTCATCGTCGTCAGTTTCGCCATGGGAATTCAGTGCGTCGATGCATCATTGGGCGCCGGCTCTGTGCCAAAGCAGTGCTCGGGTAGCTCAACATGGTGGCCGAAATCGCGCGCCGACTTGTCGAATGCGCAAGCCTCGTCCACCCACTTGAGCAGCGTGCCCTGGGGATTCCCGGCCTGTACTTGGGTGCAGGCGTTGGCGCACTGGCCACACTGGGTGCAGGTGAACATGTGACGTTTGATGGTGCGCGGTTTGAGGCGCATCGGGCATACGTTTTCGCACGCGGCATTGCAGTCGGCACAGGCCGCGGCGCGTTTGCGGTCAAAACCGATCACCATCGCCTTGCGGTTGGCCATCCAGGCAAGCGACTGGAACAGGCCGATGGCGCAGCCGAAGCGACAGAACAGGTGGCGCGCGAACATGAATTCGATGAAGAACAGCAGGGTGCCCACACCGATGAAGCGCGCCTGGTTGCCTGTCAGCGTACCGTGCCACAGGTTGCCGTAGATCTCAGTGGGCGGCAGCAGGTAGGTGAGCAGCGCGACAGCCCAGGTAAAGGCGAAAGCCAGTGCCAGCGGCACCACGACCAGCCAGTACCATGGGTTGGCTTTGGTGATGCTGCCATCTGCGTTGAGCTCGGGCAGAGGGTGTTTGTCCCAGATGCTCTGCTTGCCGATGGCACGCCGCAGCGCACCGTTGACGGTTTCCACCACCGAGAAATGCGGGCACAGCCAGCCGCAATATAGGCGGCCATACTTCCATGAGATCCACACGCCGAGGGCTATCACACCGAGAATCGGCAGGCCGCCGCGCAGGACGATGTTGATGGCGGCCTGGGTGGCATCGATGCGCTGGGCAATGAAGTCGTCCAGCCCCAGCGTCCAGTGCATGCCGAGGAAGAAGAAATGTTTGACGTTGAGATCGAAGCGGAACAGGTCGAATACCGGCGCCAGTACGAACAGGATGAAGAAACCTGACTGGAACCAGATGCGCTTGTGCTGCAGGCTTATCTGCCGGGTGCTAGTCACAGCGCCGCCCAATCAGTGGAAAGACATACTGCTGGCCGGCCAGAGCCCTGGTCAGGCCGAACACGCCGAGCAGGACCAGCGTGGCGTGACAGGTGATGAAGTAAAGAATGGTGACGATCCAGGGGCCGGGTGAGTGGTAACCGCCCAGCCTGAGCACGGTGCTGCTGACAAAGATCAGCAGCACAAAGGCCCAGATGCTGGCCGCAATGGTCTGGCGCAGGTGGCATGTCGCGAGGGCGGGCGTGTCTGCGCTGCGCCTGAAATACAGCCAGAGCAGAATGAGGAATGCCAGGCCGGGCGCAATCAGCAGGTTGGCCAGATGGAGCACTTCCGCCCAGGCTGCGAGGTCGCGTCCGGGTATGTCCTGTAGGCTATCTTCCGAAACTGGCATGAACGATCTCCATCAATGCTTCTGCAGTTTCCTCGTCATCGGTGAGCGTTTCCACCATGGCGGCACGACAGGCGTCCACCGGGTCGAATCCGCTCTTGATCAGGGTGGCGGCGTAGACCAGCAGGCGCGTGCTGGCGGCTTCCTCCAGATCATGTTCCTTGAGCGCGCGCAGGGCGCTGGCAAGATTAACCAAGCGATTGGACAACATTTCTTCGATGCCGGTTTCACCGCGCAGAATTTCCTGCTCCAGCGCACGCTCGGGAAAGTCGAAGCGCAGCGAAACGAAGCGCTGGCGCGTGGAAGGCTTCATCCCCTTGAGGAAATTCTGGTAGCCGGGGTTATACGACACCACCAGCATGAACTCGGGTGGTGCCTGCAGGATCTCGCCGGTGCGCTCGATGGGCAGAATGCGGCGGTCGTCGGACAGGGGGTGCAGCACTACGGTCGTGTCCTTGCGCGCCTCGACCACCTCGTCCAGGTAGCAGATGCCGCCTTCGCGCACCGCGCGCGACAGCGGGCCGTCGCTCCAGTAGGTGGCGCCGTCGCCGATCAGGTGGCGGCCAACCAGGTCTGCGGCAGTCAGGTCGTCGTGGCAAGCCACCGTATACAGCGGTCTCCCCAGCCGTGCCGCCATGTGCGCGACAAAGCGGGTCTTGCCGCAACCGGTGGGCCCCTTGATCAACAGCGGAAGCTGGTTGCGGTAGGCATGCTCGAACAGCTCGATCTCGTTGTGATGCGGCTTGTAGAACGGCGGGGTGGTCATGTTCTCGGATAGACGGTGTGAGTTGGTCATGTGCTATTTAAGCCCGATCAGATAGGCGATGGCAATGCCGCCGCCGACGATGAGCAGCCAGCCGGCCATGATGGCGCGCCACAGCAGGCCGGTATGGCGCAGCCCCATGAAAAAGCCGGCCACCATTTCTCCCTTGATGAAGCTGATGGCCAGTACCAGCATGACGATGTGCGTGCCACCCAGCTCCATGTGGCCGATGCCGTAGGTGACTGCTGTCAGCGCGAGCAGCGCCAGCCAGATGCGCGTGCAGGGTCGGATGAATTGTTTGCGCTGGTTTTCGATGTTGTTCATGTTATCCCTCTCCTCAATCCTCTCCCGAACTAGGGAGAGGAGACAAACGTATCGCTGTGCGAACTCTCCATCAACGTATGACGTAAACCAGCGGGAACAGGATCAGCCACACCAGGTCCACCATGTGCCAGTAGGATGCCCCGGTTTCGACGCCGGTGTGTTGCTCCGCGGTATAACCGCCGCGCAATGCCTTCACCATGACGGCGGCAAGGATCACCATGCCGAGAATGACATGCATGAAATGGAAGATGGTGAGCGACAGGTAAAACATGTAGAAGGTGTTGGTGCTGAGCGAGATGCCAGCAGAGAATTTGGCGTGAAACTCGAACAGCTTGATGACCAGGAATACGGCACCCAGCCCGATGGCGCCGCCTAGCCAGCGCGCACACTGGCGCGCCAGGCCGGCGCGGATGGCTGCCACCGCGCGCACCACGAAGTAGCTGCTGGTGATCAGAACGACGGTGTTGATTGCGCCCGATTCGCGGTTGAGGAATCTTTGCGAGTCGTTGAACAACTCGACGTGATGTGCCCGCGCAAAAGCGTAGGCCAGGAAAAATACGCCGAATGCGAGCAGCTCGGCATAGATGAAGAACCAGATGGCCAGATCGCCGGGCGGTGTGCCCTGCTGGCGTGCATCGGAGGATAGTTCGGTTGTGCTCATGCTGCGCTTATAGTGTATGGAATCTGTCGGATATAGGCTTAAAAAAGGAGGGGCGAACCCCTCCAGTTTTTCTATCACGCTGCTTTTTTGCTATCGCCTCCGGTAAAGAAGCTGACGATGTACAGCACCAGCCCCAGCAGGAAGACAAAGCCGGTGATTTCACGCAGCCAGTAGAAGATGGCTATCTTGCCCTGAGTTGTCATGAAATCCAGCGGTGTATCCGACATGCGCTGCAGCCACACCTGCAGGATGCCGGCCGCGGTGAGGAACAGGGTGATGAACACGATCGCAACGGTCATCAGCCAGAACGACCACATTTCCAGCACCTGGGCCTTGTCGCTGTTGGCGGCGCGGCCGCGCATCACCGGCATGGCGTAGGAGATGATGGTCAGCACCACCATCACATACGCACCGTAAAAGGCTATGTGTCCGTGCGCGGCGGTGATCTGGGTGCCGTGTGTGTAGTAGTTCACCGGTGCCAGCGTGTGCAGGAAGCCCCATACGCCGGCGCCGAGGAAGGCCATCACACCGGTGCCCAATGCCCACAAGGTGGCAGCCTTGTTGGGATGTTCGCGGCGGCGTCGATTCACCATGTTGAACGCAAACACGGTCATCATGAAGAAGGGAATCGGCTCCAGGGCGGAAAATACCGAGCCGAACCACTGCCAGTATTCCGGCGCGCCAATCCAGTAGTAGTGGTGGCCGGTGCCGATGATGCCGGTGATCAGGGTCATGGCGATGATCATGTACAGCCACTTCTCAATCACCTCGCGATCCACGCCGGTTACCTTGATCAGCACGAAGGCCAGCAATGCGCCCAGGATCAGTTCCCATACGCCTTCCACCCAGAGATGCACGGTCCACCACCAGAAGTATTTGTCGATGGCCAGATTGGAGGAGTTGAAGAAGGAGAAAAGGAAGAATATGGCCAGCCCCCACAGCCCGGCCAGCAGCACCAGACTGATCGAAGTCTTGCGGCCTTTCAGTGTGGTCATGCTAATGTTGAACAAGAAGGCCAGTGCGACCACCACAATGCCGAGCTTGGTGGGCAAAGGCTGCTCAAGGAATTCCCGTCCCATGGTGGGCCACACGTCATTCATGGTCCATTTTGCCAAACCTGCATATGGCACGGTCAGGTAGCCTACGATGGTGAGTGCTCCGGCAACCAGGAAAATCCAGAACATGACCAGCGCCAATTTCGGGCTGAACAGCTCCGTTTCTGCCTCTTCCGGAATCATGTAATAGGCAGCGCCCATGAAACCGAACAGCAGCCACACGATCAGCAGATTGGTGTGGACCATGCGCGCAACGTTGAAGGGAATCTCCGGGAACAGGAAGTCGCCGGCGACATATTGGTAGCCCATGATCAGGCCGAACAGGATCTGTCCGACAAACAGGGCAATGGCAGCGACGAAGTAAGGCTTCGCGACTGCCTGAGACTTGTATTGCATGGTATTCCTCCTCGTAATTGGAAAGAAAGCGGAATGCGAGACTTATCCTTCGATATTGGGCGGCCAGTTGGAAGTGTTGATTTCACCGGTCCACTTGAGGAATGCCACCAGATCGTCCAGCTCCTGATCGGTCAGGTTGAATTGTGGCATCTGGCGACGCGCACCAGGCGTGCCGGCTGCAGGACGGCTCTGGATCCATGCCTTGATGAAGTCGCCGCCGCGGCGTTTGTATACGTTGCCCAGCTCGGGTGCGTAGTAGGCGCCTTCACCCAGCAGGGTGTGGCAGCCTATGCAGTCGTTCTTTTCCCACACTGACTTTCCGTGTATGACTGCAGCAGTTAAATTTTCCCGATGGTCACGCTTGGGTAGTACCTGCATCGTGTCGAAGGTCAAGGCGACCAGGAGCAGGAAAAAGAATGTCGACCCCCCGATGAATATGTTGCGCGCCATTGACTTGGTAAATGCCTGACTCATGTTTACCTCCCTGAAAGTTAATCACAAGAACATCACCTGCAACTTCAAAAATACCAAGCAAACTGCGGTACCGCTATTGTGCACTAAAAGATGTATAAAAAATGCAGCTTTTTAGCGTCACGAAAACGGTCTCCTCATTATTTCAATCTGCATCATCCTTATGCGCAATGAGTAGACCGCGAGCCCAACAGATTTCAAGGACGGAATTTAGTGGATATATCCGCGAAGAAAATTGATCTGGGTCAAGGAAACGGGACTGTGCACGCAAAATCGGGCTGCTTGCCAAGGGGTCAAGTTTTGCTATCCGGGAGAAATTTGCGTCTTGATTGCTACCTATTCGTTTGAACAGGAGCACATTTTGCGACGTGTTTTTTGATCTGGGTCAATTATAGTGTTGAAATTGTTGCATAGAATCAACAAAAGATGAGTTTTAAATATATAATTAAAATGGTCAACAAATCAAAAGGATAAGCATTCTGTAATTGTTAGTGTTTTTCGGAAATGTTTGAGCAGGTTTGGCAAGTCGGTCCAGTAACTCAACGTGATAGGGAGAGCCAACATGAAAAAACGCGGTACGTTTAGAACCACAACCAGGATGCTGATGCTTGCGGCACTGCCGCTGGCCGTTAGCAGCGTTTTCGCGCAGGAAACAACAGGGCACGATGTCAGCAAGCCGGAAGCTGCCTACCAGGCAGGCGGTTCGCCGCTGGGCAGCGAACCCATGCACCAGAATATCAACCCGAAGGCGCCAGCGATGACCGAGGCGGAGTTTCAGCGCGGCAAGCAAATATTTTTTGAGCGTTGCGCCGGGTGTCACGGGGTGCTGCGCAAGGGCGCGACGGGAAAGCCGCTGACCCCTGATATTACGCTGGCACGCGGGACGGATTACTTGAAAGTGTTCATTACCTACGGTTCGCCAGCCGGTATGCCGAACTGGGGAACCTCGGGTGACCTGACCCCGGCTGAGGTGGACATCATGGCGCGTTATGTGCAGCAAGAGCCACCAACACCGCCAGAATATGGTATGAAGGAGATGGAGTCTGCCTGGAAGGTGTTGGTCGCGCCTAAGGATCGCCCCACCAAACAGATGAACAATCTCAACCTGAAGAACCTGTTCTCGGTCACGCTGCGCGATGCGGGCAAGATTGCGCTGATTGATGGTGATACCAAGAAGATCGTTTCCATCATCAAGACAGGTTACGCAGTGCACATTTCTCGTATGTCCGCTTCTGGGCGCTACCTGTATGTGATCGGGCGTGATGCCAAGATCAACCTGATCGACCTGTGGATGGCAAAACCTGAGACCGTAGCCGAGATCAAGATAGGCCTGGAAGCGCGCTCCGTCGAAACCTCCAAGTTCAAGGGCTTTGAGGACAAGGTGGCGGTTGCCGGTACCTATTGGCCTCCACAGTTTGTGATCATGGACGGCGACACATTGAAACCGCGCAAGATTGTGTCTACCCGCGGTATGACGGTTGACCCGCAGGAGTACCATCCCGAGCCCCGCGTGGCATCCATCGTTGCTTCCCACTTCAGGCCGGAATTTCTGGTCAATGCCAAGGAAACGGGCAAGGTATACATGGTTGATTACTCGGACCTGGCTAACCTGAAGATGACTGTGATCGATGCAGCTCGCTTCTTGCACGACGGCGGCTTTGACTCCACTGGGCGCTACATGATGGTGGCGGCCAACGCTTCCAACAAGATTGCCGTAGTGGATACCAAAGAGGACAAGCTTGCTGCCCTGGTTGACGTGGGCAAGACGCCTCACCCTGGCCGTGGCGCCAATTTCCTTGATCCCAAGTTTGGCCCAGTCTGGGCAACCAGCGATTTGGGCGATGAGGGCATTTCCCTGATAGGCACTGACCCGGCCAAGCATAAACAGAATGCGTGGAAGGTGGTGCGTACGCTGAAGGGGCAGGGTGGTGGCTCATTGTTCATCAAGACGAATCCAAAGTCGAAGAATCTGTGGGTGGACTCCCCGCTCAATCCTGATGCCAAGCTTAGCCAGTCTGTCGCCGTGTTTGACATCAGCCATCTGGAAAAGGGCTTCGTTACGCTGCCGATCGCCGAATGGGCAGGATTGGGCGACGGGGCCAAGCGTGTCGTGCAGCCGGAATATAACGCTGCCGGCGACGAAGTATGGTTCTCGGTATGGAGTGCCAAGGACAAGCAGTCAGCCATCGTGGTTGTTGACGACAAGACCCGCAAGCTCAAGGCTGTGATCAAGGATCCGGACCTGATTACGCCAACCGGCAAATTTAACGTCAACAATACACAACACGATATCTACTAAGAGGACTGAGTCATGAAGATGCGATATGCGTTGATTCTAGGGGGGGGCTGGCTGCTTGGCATGCAGTCCGCCAATGCAGGGGTGGATATGACCAAAGGATTGGAACTGGCACAAAAGAGTAACTGTATGTCTTGCCATGCAGTTGACCGCAAGGTGATGGGGCCAGCCTATCAGGAGGTTGCCAAGAAATACAAGGGTGACAAGGGGGCTGAGGAGATGTTGATCAAGAAGGTCAAGGCTGGCGGCGCTGGCGTGTGGGGCCCCATCCCCATGCCGGCCAACAGTCCCAAGGTCAGCGACGCCGACATCAAGACGCTGGTGGAGTGGGTCTTGGCACACTGAGGAAGCCTTCTTGTCCAAATCACACGTACATACTGTGATGCCACTCAATACGGGAGTCCTCGAGGCTCCCGTTTTTTCGTCCTCTGCCACGCGTATGGCCCGTGCCATTGCACTGGTGGGGGCATTTATTCTGGGGCCGGCATTGGCAAAGGCGCAGGGTGAGGCACCTGATGCGGCACGGCAACTGCAACTGATTAAGCTGGTGCGCAATGATTGCGGCTCCTGCCATGGCATGTTGCTGAACGGCGGCCTCGGTCCGACGCTGTTGCCGCAAGCGCTTCGGGACAAGCCGGATGCAAGCCTGATCGCCACGATTCTGGATGGCCGTAATGGCACGCCCATGCCGCCATGGCGTGCTTTCATGACGGAAGCGGAAGCAGCGTGGATAGTTGAAAATCTCAAACAAGGATTTCCCGATGTTCAAGCGAAATAGCATCTGCATCATTATGCTGCTGGCGCTGTCAGCCTGCAGCTCCGCGCCGTTACGTGGAACTGGCGACCTTGGGCTGGTGATCGAACGTGCCACCGGCAGCGTTCAGGAGCTGGATACCACGCATCAAAGCAGTCTTGGAAGAATCACGGGGCTGGGCGATCTCTCCCATGCCTCGCTGAACTATTCGCGTGACGAGCGTTACGCCTATGTATTTGGCCGTGATGGCGGGCTGAGCAAGATCGACATGTTGCGTCAGACGCTGGACAAGCGCGTGATGCAATCCGGCAACAGCATCGGTGGCGCCATTTCGCAGGATGGCCGCCTGGTTGCGGTGGCGAACTATACGCCCGGCGGCGTCAAGATTTTTGACGCGGCCAGCCTTGAGCTGGTTGCCGATATTCCTGCGATCGGTGTGAACGGACAGGCGTCAAAAGTGGTCGGTCTGGTGGATGCACCGGGGAGGCGCTTTGTGTTCAGCCTGTACGATGCGGGCGAAATCTGGGTGGCAGATGTGCGCGACCCGGTGCATCCTGTTCTGACCAAATTCCCCGCTATCGGCAAGGAGCCCTATGACGGCATGATCACCGCCGACGGGCGCTTTTACATTGCCGGCCTGTTCGGCGAGGACGGCCTGGCATTGCTGGATCTGTGGAATATCCAGGCAGGCGTGAAGCGCATCTTGCCCAACTACGGCAAAGGCGAACAGAAGCTGCCTGTGTTCAAGATGCCGCACCTCGAGGGCTGGGCTGCCACCGGCAACGAGCTGCTGGTTCCGGCGGTGGGGCATCACGAAGTGCTGGTGATCGACCAGAACAACTGGAAGGAAAGCGCTCGCATTCCGGTGCACGGTCAGCCTGTGTTCGTGGTGGCCCGGCCGGACAACCGCCAGGTGTGGGTCAACTTCGCCTTTCCAGACAACGATACCGTGCAGGTGATCGATGTTCCCTCGCGCACCATCGTCAAGACGCTGAAGCCCGGCAAGGGCGTGCTGCATCTGGAGTTTACGCCGCGTGGCGAGCAGGTGTGGGTCTCGGTGCGCGATGAAAATCGCATTGACGTCTACGACAGTGAAACTTACGCCAAAGTGGGCGAGATCAAGGCGGACAACCCCAGCGGCATCTTCTTTACGCCGCGCGCACACAGGATAGGGATGTGATGAATGACCTGGAACTGCATGTCCTGAATGATTACCAGCGCGATTTTCCGCTGGTGTCCGCACCGTATCTGGCCATTGCCCGAGCACTCGGTGTGAGCGAAGACAAGGTGTTGCAGACGCTGCGCAATCTGCAGACGACGGGTGCGGTCAGCCGGGTGGGCGCAATCTTCCGCCCGCACCGCATCGGCCACAGCGCGCTGGCTGCAATGTCGGTGCCGCAGCAACGGCTCGAAGAAGTGGCGCAGCTGGTCAATCAGCGCCTCGAGGTCAACCACAATTACGAACGTGAGCATGCCTACAACCTGTGGTTCGTGGTCACGGCAGAAAACGAGCCTGGCGTGTTGCAGGTGCTGCATGAACTAGAGGTGCAGAGCAGGTGCCGCGCCTTGTATCTGCCCATGCTGGAGGATTACCACATCGACCTCGGTTTCAGCCTGACCGCTGTCGCGTCCAAACCTGCTTGCCGCGCCCCGTCATGCAAACAGAGTGCTGCACCACTGGCGCTGAACGATGCGGACCGCGGCCTGATCGCTGCGCTGCAGGATGGACTGACCCCGGTTTCACGCCCTTATGCCGCGCTGGCAAAGGCGGCAGGCATGCGCGAAGAGGCAGTGCTGGCACGTCTGCAGGACTTCCTCGATAATGATGTGATCAAGCGCTTCGGCGTGGTGGTGCGCCATCACGAGCTGGGCTTCCGTGCCAATGCCATGGTGGTATGGGATATCCCCGACGAGCAGGTGGCGCAACTGGGCCAGTGCATGGGCGAGGCAGAGGGCGTAACCCTGTGTTACCGCCGCCCGCGCCGCCTGCCGGAGTGGCGCTACAACATGTTCAGCATGATCCACGGCCGCGACCGCGACAGCGTCTGCCAGCTGATCGAGAAGCTGCGCGTCGCGTGCGGCCTGATGCAGTTCGATTACGACATCCTGTTCAGCAAGCGTCGCTTCAAGCAGCAGGGCGCGCATTACGTTTCGCGGGCGAGGGCGGTGGCATGATGGACAGCGTGGACCGTGCCATCATCAACCGCCTGCAGGACGGCTTTCCAATCTGCGAACGGCCGTTTGCCGCAGTGGCCAACGAACTCGGCCTGGCCGAGAGCGAGCTGATTGAACGCGTGCAACACCTGCTGGATGCCCGAATTTTGAGTCGCTTTGGCCCGATGTACCATGCGGAGCGCCTGGGCGGAGCGCTGTCGCTGGCGGCGATGAAGATCCCGGCGCGGGATTTTGACCGCGTCGCCGGCCAGGTCAATGCCTTGCCGGAAGTGGCGCATAACTACGAACGCGAGCATGATCTCAACATGTGGTTCGTGCTGGCGACGGAAACGGCGCAAGGGCAGCAGGCCGCCATCGAGAAGATCGAGCGCGATACCGGCTACCATGTCTTCAACATGCCCAAACTGGACGAGTATTTCGTCGAGCTCAAATTCAAAGTCTAGGATGAACGCCGTCAATGAAAGCCTGATGCCGGATGCAGTCGATCGCCAGATCATCCTGGCCAGCCAGGGCGGCCTGCCGCTGGTGCCGCGCCCGTACCATGCGCTGGCGGAGCAGCTGGGCATGGATGCAGACGAGGTGATGGCACGCATGCAGCGCATGCTGGCCAGCGGCATGATCCGGCGCATTGCCGCCGTGCCCAACCATTACGCACTGGGTTACAAGGCCAACGGCATGTCGGTATGGGATGTGGCGGACGAGCGCATTGCCGAGCTGGGGCCGGCGGTGGGAGGGCTGGCGTTCGTTAGCCACTGCTACCACCGGCCGCGCCATCTGCCGGAGTGGCCGTACAACCTGTTTGCCATGGTGCACGGCCATGACCGCGCCGAAGTGGAGGCGCAGGTCGCGCAGATTGCCGCCCTGCTGGGCGATGCCTGCCGCAGCCACCAGATCCTCTACAGCACACGCATCCTGAAGAAAACCGGCCTGCGCATTGCAGCCTGAAATTTGTTAAAGGGGTTGCCCATGTTTCGAATTTCGCAATACATGCAGGAAATCGCTCACCCCACTCCGCTGGGCCCCAAACGCAACCCGCCAGGCCCGGTGGTGATCTGGAACCTGGTGCGCCGCTGCAACCTGACCTGCAAGCACTGCTATTCGATTTCCGCCGACAAGGATTTCCCCGGCGAGCTTTCCACGAGGGAAGTGTTTGACGTGATGGACGACCTCAAGCGCTTTCGCGTGCCGGCGCTGATCCTTTCCGGCGGCGAGCCGCTGCTGCGCCCGGACATCTATGATATCGCCCATCGCGCAAAGGAGATGGGTTTCTATGTCGGCCTGTCCAGCAACGGCACGCTGATCGACGAATCCAATATCGACAGGATAGCCGCAGTCGGCTTCGATTACGTGGGCGTCAGCCTGGATGGCATCAAGCAGACACACGACGCTTTCCGCCGCATGCAGGGCGCCTTCGACCTGTCCATGCACGGCATACGCCTGTGCCACGAGCGCGGCATCAAGGTGGGCATACGCTTCACCATGACGCAGGACAATGCGCACGAGCTGCCGCAGCTGCTCGCGCTCATGGAAAATGAAGGCCTCGACAAGTTCTATCTGTCGCACCTCAACTATGCCGGTCGCGGCAACAAGAACCGCAAGGACGATGTGCTGCTCGACACCACCCGCCGCTCCATGGACCTGCTGTTCGACACCTGCTGGGACTACCAGCAGCGTGGCCTGCACAAGGAATTCGTCACCGGCAACAATGATGCCGACGGCGTCTACCTGCTGATGTGGGTGCGCAAGCGCTTTCCGCACCTGGAACAGCACATGCGCGCAAAACTGGCGCAGTGGGGCGGCAATTCCTCCGGCGTCAACATCTCCAATATCGACAACCTGGGCAATGTGCATCCGGACACGTTCTGGTGGAACTACAGCCTCGGCAATGTGCGCGAGCGCCCGTTTTCGTCCATCTGGCAGGACCTCTCCGACCCGCTCATGGCCGGCCTCAAAACGAGCCCGCGCCGCATCAAGGGACGCTGCGGCGAATGCCAGTATTTCGACATCTGCGGCGGCAATACGCGCGTGCGTGCCTACCAGCTCACCGGCGACCCATGGGCCGAAGATCCGGCCTGTTACCTGAGCGATGCAGAGATCGGCGCGAGCACAGAGCACGAGCGCCTGAAAGTCACACCATACATTCCATTGAAGAAAGCCATGCGATGAAATTGATGCAAAGCTTTGCCGTTGTGTTGTGCGCGCTGAGCGCTGCGGCCTCAGCTGCCGAGATCCCGGTTGCGAAGGTGTACGAACAGCATTGTGCCAGCTGTCACGGTGCAGAGCGCCTGGGCGGGGCAGGGCCGGCGCTGCTCCCGGAGAACCTGGAGCGACTGCGCAAGCCTGAAGCCATCAAGACCATCACCTCAGGGCGCATGGCCACGCAGATGGCGGCTTTTGGCGACAAGCTAAGCACGGCCGAGATACAGGCACTGGTCGACTTCATCTATACACCGCCCGCCAGGGAGCCGGTGTGGGGCGAGCAGGAAGTCCGCGCCTCGCGCATCGAATATTTCAAGTATGGCAGTCTGCCTGACAAGCCAGTGTTCAAGGCTGACCCGCAGAACCTGTTTGTGGTGGTGGAAACGGGTGATCATCATGCCACCATCCTCGACGGCGACAAGCTGGAGCCCATCCACCGCTTTGCCACGCGCTTTGCACTGCATGGCGGGCCGAAGTTTTCACACGACGGCCGCTATGTGTACTTCGCCTCGCGCGACGGCTGGATCTCGAAATTCGACATCTACAACCTGAAAGTGACCGCGGAAATCCGCGCGGGCATCAACACGCGCAATCTGGCGGTCTCCAGCGATGGGCGCTATGTCATGGTAGGAAACTACCTGCCGCATACCCTGGTGGCGCTGGATGCGCGCGACCTGTCGCTGATCAAGGTGATTAGCGTGCAGGATGACAGCGGCAAGAGCTCCCGCGTGTCGGCCGTGTATGACGCGGCGCCTCGCAAGAGCTTCATCGCGGCGCTGAAAGATATCCCTGAAGTATGGGAGATGTCCTATGACGACAACGCGCCACCCGTCTATCCCGGCGTCGTGCACGATTACAAGATGATGGAAGGCTTGGCCCTGAAAGGCCCATTCGCGCCGCGCCGCATCGCACTGGATGATTACCTGGATGATTTCTTCTTCGATCCGACCTACAACTACCTGATAGGCGCCGCGCGCGACGGCAAGAACGGCCAGGTGGTCAACCTGAACGTGCGCCGCAAGATTGCGACGGTTGACCTGCCCGGCCTGCCGCATCTGGGCTCGGGCATCACCTGGGAATACAACGGGCACACCGTGCTGGCCACGCCCAACCTGAAGGAAAGCCTGGTGACCGTCATCGATATCAACACCTGGAAAACCATCAAACAGATCAAGACCGAAGGCCCGGGCTTCTTCCTGCGCAGCCATGAGAACACCCCCTATGCCTGGGTGGATGCTTTCAACAGCCCCAAGCGCGATTGCCTGCAGCTGATAGACAAGGCCACTCTCGAGGTGGCGCACACGGTTTGCCCTTCGCCGGGCAAGACCGCAGCTCACGTAGAATTCACACGCGACGGCAAATACGCGCTGGTCAGCCTGTGGGAGATGGATGGGGCGCTTGTGGTGTACGACGCGGCGACACTGCAGGAAGTAAAGCGCATTCCGATGAAGAAACCATCCGGCAAATACAACGTCTTTAACAAGACAACCCGCTCGAGCGGCACCAGTCATTAGTTGAGCATGCATGGCGGCGCACCGGTGTTGATCCGTTTGCGCGCTGGTCGATTACGCAATTTATTTCCATCGCTTTCCGCGCCGGCAAGCTGATGGATGAGTGATGGGAGGTCAGATGCCTCCCGGCCGTACGAGGCGCGCGCCCCGAACCGAACCATTTTTGAAGAGCTGCGCTCGGCGGTGGATCGCAGCATGCATTCTCAGCGTGAATCAGATGAGACAGGCCATATTGACGCAGAGGCCTGAACTCAGCACACGCGTTGGTGTGGCAGACTTCATTTCCTTCTTT
>DATDDN010000022.1:0-1678 GCA_036523795.1 Gallionellaceae bacterium
TGTGGACCTGGCGAAGCGGGTGTTTTCGGTGTGCGAGATGGATGCCGCTGGGCACGTGCTGCGGCGGCAGGAGTTGAAGCGCGACGCCTTTGCCGCGTGGCTCGGCCAGCAGCCGGCCGGTGCGGTGGTGGCGATGGAGGCGTGCAGCGGGGCGCATCACTGGGCCCGGCACTGCCTGGCGCTGGGCTTGCAGCCGAAGATCATCGCCGCCCGATGGGTTCTACCCCGTTAACGCGGACACTTCCAAGAAGGCCGAAGATCGGCCAAAAGGAGTGTCATGACCAAGCGAAGAAAGTTCAGCGACGAGTTCAAGCGTGAGGCCGTTGGGCTGACCCGCCAGCCGGGTGCCAACCTCAGTCAGATCGCCCGCGACATCGGGGTGGGTGCGGGTGTTCTCGGCCGGTGGCGCCGAGAGCTGGAGGCGGGCAAGACGAAGGCCTTCACCGGCTCGGGCGTGCCCCGTGACCAGGAGATGGCCACGCTCAAGCGGGAGCTGGCCCGGGTGAAGAAGGAAAGGGATTTTTTGCGCGATGCGGCAGCGTTCTTCGCCAGGGAATCGAGCTGAAGTATCAGACGATCCAACGCTGTCGCGGTGCTTACCCTGTCCAGTTGATGTGTCGATGCCTGAAGGTGTCGACCAGCGGCTTCCATGCCTGGAGCAAGCGGCCCACAAGCGCTCGTGCGCTCGACAACCAGCGCTTGCTGGCGCGAATCCGCGAGCATCACGAGGCCAGCGATGGCGTGATGGGCATGCCGCGCATGCACGAAGAGCTGGGCTACGACGGTGAGACGGCCAGCCGCAACCGGGTGGCGCGCCTGATGTCTCGGTACGGCCTGTTTGGCGTGCCGCGGCGTCGGCCGATCCGTGGCAAGCGCACGGGCGTTCGGCCCGGTCATGTGAGGAATCACCTTGAACGGGACTTCTCAGCGCTGGAACCGAACACCAAATGGGTCACCGACATCACCTGCATCCACACCGGCGAAGGCTGGCTGTACCTGTGCACCGTGCTCGATCTCTACAGCCACAAGATTGTTGGCTGGTCGATGTCCGGCATCCAGGATCGGCACATGGTGATCAAGGCGGTGCTGATGGCCTGCTGGCAACGTCCGGACCGGAGTCCCTTGGTGCTCCACTCCGACCGCGGCACGCAATTCACCAGTGGGGACTATCAGCGCTTCCTCGCCGACCACAACATCTGCAGCAGCATGAGTGCGGTCGGCCACTGTGCCGACAACGCAGCGGCCGAAGGCTTCTTCGGCATGATCAAGCGCGAACGGATCCACCGCCAGCACTACGTGACCCTGGGCGACGCGCGCTCGGACGTTTTCGATTACATCGAACGCTTCCACAATCCCCGCATGCAACGCAGACTCGATGCTCGGGACTTGGCCTTTAAGGCCTTAACTCAACCGTCCGCGAAAACGGGGTAGAACCCGTGCTATCGCAGCAGCCGTGGGGACTTGGGTCGATGTGAATGCCGGTGGCGGCAGTGCTTTCCAAGGTTCGAACTTCATTGCAGGGCTTGGTGGCGCGTGGAATTCAGATCCTTATGGCGTTGCCAATGCGTACATCGAAGACGACACGTCCACCCACCAAGATTTCCAGCATATGATGAATGCACATGGTCCCAACATGACCAGCCCATCTCAAATCTTGGGTGGTGCTCCGTTGGTCAGT
>DATDDN010000023.1:0-10102 GCA_036523795.1 Gallionellaceae bacterium
CAGCCATACGGCACAGACTCTGGAAAAGGAGACTTTCCAGGTTGTGGTGGAGTACTCCGAAGAGGCGGTAGGCCGACTGGCACTGGAGTTGGCACAGACCTTGTGCCGATCTGCGCAGGACAATACTTCATTTGATCTGGCCGATGCCTTGAGCCGCCTGCGCGAGCTGGACGAGGATGAGCGTCTGGGACCCAGCACAGGTTCCATTGTGCAGGCCGCAACGGCTCGCGGCATACCGCATCGCCGCCTGACATCAGGCAGCATGGTGCAGTTTGGCTGGGGCAGCAGACAGCGCCGCATTCAGGCAGCCGAAACCGATCGCACCAGCGCCATTGCCGAGTCGATCGCCCAGGACAAGGAGCTGACCAAGAAGCTGCTGGATGCAGCCGGCGTTCCCGTTCCATTCGGACGCCCCGTGGCCAATGTCGAGGATGCGTGGACAGCCGCGCAAGACATTGGTTTGCCGGTAGTGGTCAAGCCACAGGATGGCAATCAGGGCAAGGGCGTGACTGTCAACGTCACCAGCCGCGAGCAATTGGTTGCAGCCTATGCGGCAGCCGAATCCATCAGCTCCGAAGTCATGGTCGAACGTTACCTGCCCGGCAATGACTATCGTTTGCTGGTGATCGGCAATCAGCTGATCGCCGCCGCTCGCCGCGATCCGCCCCAGGTCATAGGCGATGGCATCCATACCGTGCGCGATCTGGTCGATCAGGTGAATAGCGACCCGCGGCGTGGCGAAGGCCATGCCACCTCGCTGACCAAGATACGTGTCGATGAAATCGCCAAGGCACGCCTGGCACTGCAGGGATTCACGGCCGACTCCATCCCGCCCAAGGGCGAGCGCGTCGTTCTGCGCAACAATGCCAACCTGAGCACCGGCGGCAGCGCCACGGATGTGACCGACGATGTGCATCCGGAGCTGGCCGCGCGCGCCATTGCGGCTGCACGCATGATCGGCCTCGATATCTGCGGTGTGGATGTGGTATGCGACAGCGTGCTCAAACCGCTGGAAGCACAAGGCGGCGGCGTGATCGAGGTAAACGCCGCGCCTGGCTTGCGCATGCATCTGCAGCCTTCCTTCGGCAAGGGGCGCGCCGTTGGTGAAGCCATCATTTCCACCATGTTTGCCGATGGCGACAATGCACGCATCCCGGTGGTGGCAGTCGCCGGCACCAATGGCAAGACCACCACCGTACGCCTGATTGCACACAGCCTGGGGCTGAGCGGCAAGCGCGTAGGCATGACCAATTCGGATGGTGTTTATATTCAGGGGCGGCGCATCGACACGGGCGACTGCAGTGGCCCGAAGAGTGCACGCAATGTGCTGATGCACCCCGAGGTCGATGCTGCAGTGTTTGAAACCGCGCGCGGTGGCGTTTTGCGTGAAGGGCTGGCTTTCGACCGCTGCAACGTGGCGGTCGTCACCAACATCGGCATGGGCGATCATCTCGGCCTGAGCTATATCAGCTCGGTCGAAGACCTGGCCGTAGTCAAACGCGTCATCGTGCAAAACGTAGCCCCTGATGGCGTAGCCGTGCTCAATGCCGCCGACCCAATGGTGGCCAAAATGGCCAAGGCCTGCCCCGGCACAATCATCTTCTTTGCGGCGGATAGCCATCATCCGGTCATGGCAACGCATCGTGCGCAGGGGAACCGGGTGGTCTACCAGGATGGCGACGCGATCGTGGCCGCCCACGGCAGCCAGGAAGAGCGCATTGCGCTGTCAACGATCCCGCTGACCCGCAATGGCACAATCAAGTTCCAGATCGAGAACGCCATGGCAGCCACGGCCGCGGCCTGGGCCTTGGGTCTGGACTGGCAAATCATACGCACGGCCTTGTCGACCTTCATCAACGATGCTGCGACCGCGCCCGGCCGTTTCAACGTGTTTGACTACAAGGGTGCGACCCTGATTGCAGACTACGGACATAATCCGGATGCCATTCTTGCGCTGGTCAGCGCCATAGACCAGATGCCCGCCAAGCGCCGCACCGTGGTAATCAGCGGGGCAGGGGACCGGCGTGACGAAGATATCCGTCAGCAAACCAGCATACTCGGCAATGCCTTCGACAATGTGATCCTGTATCAGGATCAGTGCCAGCGCGGCCGTGCAGACGGCGAGGTGCTGGGCTTGCTGCGCCAGGGGCTGGAGCATGCCACGCGCGCCAAATACGTGTCGGAAATTCGGGGTGAGTTTGCTGCCATCGACCAAGGCCTGGCACTGCTTGAGCCCGGCGACCTTTGCCTTGTGCTGATCGATCAGGTGGACGAGGCGCTGGCCTATATTGCCAAACAGGTGGCAGCAGCCTGATTCAACACAGGCTGGGGGCTAGCGCTTGTCCACGTTGATCTGCAGCCAATATTCCAGCAGGGCCAGATGCCACAGCTTGCTGCCCTGCAGGGCGGTGAAATGCTCTTCAGGCTCTGCCAGCAGTTTTTCCACATAGGGGCGCTGATACAGGCCGCGCTTGATGCAGGCATCCGACATCAGGATGCCGCGCATGAATTCCAGAAATTCCCCACGCACATACTTGAGCGCCGGCACCGGGAAATATCCCTTGGGCCGATCGATTACCGCATCGGGGATCAGGCCCCGCGCAATCGCCTTGAGCGGAAACTTTCCGCCTTCCTTGAGCCGCAGTGATGGCGGCATTTTAGCGGCCAGTTCCACCAGTTCGTGGTCCAGGAAGGGCACTCTGGCTTCCAGTCCCCATGCCATGGTCATGTTGTCGACGCGCTTGACTGGGTCATCCACGATCAGAGTGGTCACATCAAAGCGCAGAACCTGATCCAGAAAGGAGTCCGCATTCGGCTGCGCCAGTTCGTCTGCAACCAGCTCGGAGGTCACATCATTCGTATGGTAGGCGGGGGCGATCATGGCCAGATATTCCGCGTGGCCCCGATCAAAATAGTGCTGGCTGAAACGATCGAGATCCGTGCCAGTGGCCGCATCCATCAGCGGATACCAGAAATAGCCGCCAAACACTTCATCGGCCCCTTGGCCGGACAGCACGACCTTGACCTCATCCGCCACCTTTTCGGCCAGCAGGTAGAAGGCAACGGCATCCTGGCTGACCATGGGCTCTGCCATATTGGCGACGGCTTCCGGCAGACGTTTCAGTACTTCGGAGTTGGGGATTCGGTACTTGTGATGGCGGGTATTGAAATGGGCGACGACCTGGTCGGAGTATTCGAACTCGTCCGCCTTTTCGCTGACGCCGCCCAAGTCTTCAAAGCCGACCGAGAATGTCAGCAGGTTTTCCACATGATCGGCCAGCAGGCCCACCAGCAGACTGGAGTCCAGCCCGCCCGACAACAGCACACCGACAGGGACATCGGCGGCAAGGCGATGCCGCTCAACCGCCCGGGCCAACACAGCCCGCGTGGCTGCAAGCCACTCCTCCTCTGAAATCTCCCGGGCAGGGCGGGTGGCATCCAGCTTCCAGTAGGTGCGCTGGGAAATCTGGCCGTCCGCACCTATTTTCATGGTCGTGGCTGGCGCCAGCTTCTTGACGCCGTTGAGGAGGGTACGCGGCGCAGGCACAACGGCATGCAGGGTGAAGTGATGGTGCAGAGCAGTTGGATCAATGCTGGTATCGACACCGCCTGCTGCCAGCAAGGCCTGCATGCTGGAGGCAAAGCGCATGCTGGCACCGCTCAAGGCGTAATAGAGGGGCTTGATGCCGAAGCGATCTCTGGCCAGGAACAGCTCGCCATGACGGTTATCCCATACGGCAAAAGCGAACATGCCATAGAAGCGCTCCACGCATTTTTCACCCCAGGCATGATATGCCTTGATGATGACCTCGCTGTCGCCCTCGGAAAAGAACTGGTATCCCAGCTCGGCCAGTTCAGCGCGCAGTTCCTTGTAGTTATAGATCGTACCGTTGAATACCAGCGACAGGCGCAATTCGTGATCCAGCATGGGCTGATCTGAACTGGCGCTCAAGTCGATAATGGAAAGGCGGCGATGTCCGAAAGCGACAGGGCCGTCACTGACAATGCCTTCATGATCCGGGCCACGCCGGGCAAGGCTGTTGGTCATCCGCTTGATTGAAGCCAGATCAGGCGTAACACCATCAAACCGCAATTCGCCGCAAATACCGCACATAAGTGAATAGGATCCTGTAGATATTTAGGAAGGCTGGCTGAACGTCAGCCGGATTGGCTGGCAAATCAGAATTGGGCCGCCCGTAATTGTATTTTATTGCGGGATCGAGACGGTGGCTGATTTTGTGCTCTGGTTGCGCACTTCTTAATGCAGCGGGCCGATCGGCGGGCGATAGCTGAGCCGCTGCCAATCATCTTCTTGTTCTTGCCTAGCAGGGATCCGCCACGGGAAATTCTAGGCTGATAGAGCGCGCAAAAAAATGCCTCTGAACCAAAGGGGGAGTTCAGAGGCATAAGATCTTAACAAGGTGTTAAGACACCCGCTCAGGGAGGAGAAACGGGGGATGACTTATGTCATCCAGTTGAGAATATTAGCATATAGTTATTTGGCAATGCAACAACAATTTACAGGTGGCGTGATTAGCCTTAAGATGTCCAAAAAAATACCGGGACTTCAATGTGTTAGACAGAGCAAATCCCCTGTGCATAGACAACGATATGTCCTGAAACCCGCTCAAACCCCTATCATGCCATCAACTTCCGCTTTGTCACCCAGTTCGGTGAGCCTAGCCGCCACAATCTTGCTGATACAGTCGTTGCGAGCATATGCAGCGGATACAGCGCCGGAGCAAGAGATACTCCAGGATTTCCCGGTTGTACTCAGCGCATCGCGCCTGGCCCAGCCAATATCCGAGGCGCCCAATGCAATGACAGTCATAGACCGGGACATGATCAAGTCTTCGGGGTTTCGCACCATTTCGGACCTGTTCAGGTTGGTGCCCGGCATGTACGTGGGAACCCAGGATGGGCATTCGCCCATCGTCTCCTACCACGGGGCAACGGATCAATACTCAAGGCGCATGCAGGTACTGGTTGATGGAAGGAGCGTCTATCTGCCCCCCTTCAGCAGCGTGGACTGGGAGGACATTCCTCTCCAGATTGACGATATTGAACGTATTGAGGTCGTCCGCGGGCCGGCAGCTGCTTCGCACGGGGCTAACTCACTGCAGGGTGTAATCAACATTATCACTCGCGATGCGGGCAGCCTGAATGGCATGAGCATTTCCGCAAACAGCGGGGAGCGCGGTATCAATGACGTTGAGGCTCACATGGGGAAGGCCGGCGAAACCCTGGATTATCGGCTTACCATGGCATACAAATCAGACGACGGATACGGCACCTCCGTTCTGAATGACCACTCAACCACTCGAATGCTCAACCTGCGCACGAACTACCACCCGAACGGGGCCGACAGCATTGATCTGCAACTGGGCTACAGCGGGGGAGTTCGCGGATTGGGTATTCAGGGCAGGCCGGATACGGATCCATACAGGGACACTTTCACGACCAACGCCTTTCAGCAAGTGAAGTGGCAGCACGTACTGGATAGCGGTGACGACGTGAGTGTGCAGTACTACCACATCTACCGTGATTCCAGCGACTCGGCTCCTCCCGGAAATACCTTGGCCGAGCGACATGAAGCCGAACTGCAGCACACTTTGCAGATCGGTGACAAGAACCGTCTGGTTTGGGGGGGCGGGGCACGATACGACAAAACCGATAGCCCCATGAATGTGTTGATTCCCTATTCCCAGTATCAAACCCATTTTTTTGTCCATGATGAATGGCGGGCTACGGGCTCAACAGTGCTGAATGCGGGCGCAATGTATGAAGAAGATGGCATGGGCCACCACAATACATCGCCCCGACTGGCATTGAACTACCACCTGACACCTCAACATACCCTCCGCGCCAGCAGTTCGGTTGCCTACAGAAGCCCGGCGATCATGGAGGAGAATGCCAATTCCAGCTTGCTTGGAACACCTCCGGCCTGGTATTCACTCGGCGGACTCCGCCCGGAAAAAGTGCTCTCAAGAGAGGTGGGCTATCTGGGTGAGTTTGTCCCAATGAATCTGTCGGTTGATGCGAGGCTCTATTCGGACCAGATCAGCGACATCATTTACGTCGACCCAATCTCCTGGAGAAACTTTCCCCCGTTATTTCTACCGTATTCGCAGTTCGGTTTTGCCAATCTGATGGACGCGAATTTGCGCGGCTTTGAAACAACAGTCAAATACCGATGGGCAGAGCGGAACAGCCTGATTCTGAATTACTCCAGGCAGATGATGAGCTGCGCTGTCACCGGCACGCTGACCCTGCAGCCGTTGACCCCGATGCTGCAAGACATTGCAGACTCATGCACCGCTTCCGTTCCGTGGAATAGTGGAAGTGTGCTGTTGACCCAGCAGGTGCTGGACAATTACCTGTTCAGCGCCGGTTTTTACTATCAAAGTGAGATGCAGATCATCCAAACCATGGCCCCCGAATCAAGAATGCAGCGGCTTGACTTGCGCCTAGCCAGGACTTTCGGAGATTCACCCAAGCCTGGCAGCGGAGAAATAGCTTTCGTGGTACAAAACGTTTTGCAGGACAACTACACGATCTATTCCGCTGTGCCTCAAACGACCAATATCACTTTCAACCGGCGCGCCTATATTTTTGCCAGCCTCAATTTCTGATCTGATGATCAATCATTTCCGTTGCCTTGCCTGGGCTACTCTTGCCATGACGCTGTCAGTCATGGAAGCAGGCATTGCCCAACCCTTGAATGTCAGCGTGGTATTGAGCGAGGAGGGCGGGGTATACCAGGAGTTTGCCGACGCGCTCCCACGCAGCCTGGTGAAGCACAATGTTGCCATATCGATCGTAAATGCCGGGCAGCCGTTTTTCCCTGAGCCTGATCTGATCATTGCTGTCGGGACGAAGGCTGCGACAGCGGTGATGACCACATCAACGCAACCCGTCCTGACTGTACTCCTGTCCAAAGAGACTTACGAAAAATTGCAGCGGGACCCGCTCAAGAAAGCTGCTGCGGCCTCGGCGATTTTTCTGGACCAGCCGATAGAGCGGCAGGTGAGCCTCATCAATGCTGCATTACCGAATGCACGTCACATCGGCTTGCTGTACAGCCATGCGTCTCCTGATTTGCGCACCCTGCGAGCCCGGGCAACAGAATATGGCCTTGTTGTACATGAACAGGAAGTTACCGCCAGCAACCCGCTGCCGACGGCATTGCAGGAAACATTGAAAACCAGCGAGGTGATTCTGGCCCTGCCAGACCTTGAAGTCTACAACGCCTCGACCATTCGCAATATCCTGTTAGCCGCCTACCGTTCACGCGTACCCATCGTCGGCTTTTCAGCCAGCTTTGTCAGGGCGGGGGCGATCTGCGCTGTGTATACCACCCCGGCTCAATTGGCCACCCAGGCGGCCAGTGCGGTCAAGCAGTTTGCAGAGAATCGTAGCCTTCCTGCCGCACAGTTTGCCCGTGAATTCGAGGTTCAAATCAATGCACAGGTCGCGCAATCTCTTGGCCTGAGTATCCCCAGTTCTGCAGAAATAAAGAGCAAGGTGAGGGGGGATAGATGAATCTCTTAGGTATTGAACGTCAGACCAAGCTGATTGCGATATTGCCCATTCTGCTTATCGCAACACTGCTGGAGAGCTATTTCATATATTCACGTTTTGAAGATCTGGATAATGCCCTTCTTGAGCGCTCACAACTTCTTGCCCGCCAGTTGGCGTCTTCAAGCGAGTATCCGGTCTTTACCGGCGATGCCACATTGCTGAAACAGCAGGTAGATTCTGCAATGTCTTTTCAGGATGTACAGGCAATCACCATACTCGATGCATCCTTTAAGCCAGTATTGAAGCTGGGACAACAAGGCACCTCGCCGGTGTCGCTGTCCCCGCAAACCTCGCTAATTGTCCAGGACAGCGCTATCTTGCGATTGTATGAGCCTATTCAGGCCACCCAGATTCGGCTGGACGATGTTGGGCTGGGAGGAGAAACCCGGGCAAATAAGCCCTTGGGTATGGTAATCATTGAGTTTAGCAAGGCGCGTCTGGCTAAGCGAAAAACTGAAATCATTGTCCTGAATCTTCTCGTCACCTTAATCATATTGTCAATCACGCTGATGATTGCTCTAAGGGTGGCACGTAATATCACCTTGCCCATCCTCAAGATGCGCCAGGCAATTATTGAAATTGGCCGCGGCGCGCTCAAGACGCGCATTTCTCCCAAACCTGCGGTACGTGAGCTATATGATCTGGCCGATGGCATCAATAATATGGCGCTGCAGCTGAGTTTGGACAGAAGCACACTGGAAGAACGCATCAAGCAGGCAACGCTGGAGCTTCGCGCCAAAAAGGAAGAGGCTGAAAACGCCAACTTCTCAAAAACGCGCTTCCTTGCTGCAGCCAGCCATGATTTGCGGCAGCCTATGCACGCGCTGGGCCTGTTTATTGGCGAGCTGCAGGCCATCGTCAATACGCAGGAACAACGCAAAATCGTGACAAAAGTTGAGGAGTCGATTCATGCGATGTCAGGCTTGCTCAACTCCTTGCTGGATATTTCAAAGCTGGACGCGGGCATCGTCGTGGCGCAGCCGGCAAATTTCAGTGTCGAAAAGGTGCTGGGCCGAATTGCGCAAAATTACCGCCCCGCTGCTGAGGCCAAGTCCATCCAGTTTCGTATTATTCCAAGCACTGCGCAAATCCACAGTGATCCGATTTTGCTTGAGCGCATACTGCTCAATCTCGTGGGCAATGCCCTGCGCTATACGCCGGCCAAGGGCAGGGTAATGGTGGATTGCCGCAAGCGCGGCAATGAGTTGCTGATTGAAATACGCGACAACGGCATCGGCATCCCCGCAGAAGAGCAGAAAAACATCTTCCGGGAATTCGTTCAGCTGGCTAACAAGGAACGTGACCGCAGCATGGGACTGGGGCTGGGTTTGGCCATCGTCGAACGGCTATCCAGACTCTTGGACCATCCCGTTGCGGTTCGCTCCGAACCCGGCAAAGGCTCCATCTTCTCTGTTCGCGTACCGCTGGCATCGAGTCAATCCGACTTGACCACAATCTCCGATGACTCCCAGACTCTCGTGGCGCCCAGTGAGTTGCAGGAAAATTCTGCTGTCAGCAGGGGGGCAAATATTCTGGTCGTTGATGATGATCCACTGGTTCGCTCAGGCACTCAGGGAATATTGAGCGCTTGGGGCTATCAGGTTTCAGTAGCTTCAAGCTTGTCGGACCTCAAGAGCAAATTCCCGAAAGAATCTTTCGATTTGGTGATTTGTGACTATCGACTGCCGGATGGCAATGGCCTGGAATTGGCGGGCTACCTGAATTGCCCCGCCGATCGACTGCCGCCATGCATTCTGGTGAGCGGTGATATATCACCGGACGTCCTGCAAGAAGTGACGGAGAGTGGATTCAACTTCCTCAGCAAGCCTGTTCGCCCGGCGAAATTGAGGTCATTGATCCTGTTTCTGTTGTCCGAGGCGCGAAAGACTAGATGATATTCCTGAGGATATTGGAGAGCAGATGCGATATCTAGTTATTGGCTGGTCATTTTTTGCTGTGACAATGACATTGATAATTTGGGCAGCGAGGCCAGATATGATCGAATCTGCTGTAACTGAAATAACAGCACCATATCGCGAGTACCAAGAACGCAAAGCAGAAGAAATATGGAACGAAGCAAAAGAACAACAGCGCGCAGCAATTGAAATTCTGGAGTGCAAGAACTTCAAGTCCGAGAGAGCCAAGGAGTTCGAACGCGTCTGGCAAATAAACATAGCCAGGGGCTGGAAACCAGAGGGGTTATAAAAGGCAACCGGCATGCACATTGGCCATACCTTTCATTTTACATAATATACATTATGCGAAGTAATGCAAAAAGCATGAAATTGATTATTAAGGCTCTTTTCAGAAAGTGGCTAATAACCATACTTCCATCATGTAGAATCACCCGAAACTACAAATTCTCATGACCTGGAGGAACAACAAGAAAATAACGAATCATGTACATCTTTGATGTTTGCCCAGTCACCAGCCAAGACATCGAACTTTGGCTAGATTGCATCCCGAACCTTTCCCAATCCCCATACCGCCGCGAAGCCTATCGCAAAGCCTACAACGTTGA
>DATDDN010000024.1:0-35638 GCA_036523795.1 Gallionellaceae bacterium
GCCGAGGAAAAGATCCGCATCGCCCATGCGCTGGTCACGGCCGGAGTGTCCGAGCTGGAGATCGGCATCCCGGCGATGGGGGCGTCCGAGTGCGAGTCGATCAATGCGATTGCAGAGCAGCAATTGCAGGCCGGGCTGATGGTGTGGGGGCGCATGCACGAGAGCGACCTGGCGGCGATGGCGTGCTGCCAGGTGGACTGGGTCAATCTGTCGATCCCGGTTTCCGACATCCATATCGAGCACAAGCTGGGCAAGAGCCGCGCATGGGTGCTGGCCACGGTGCGCGACTATGTGCGCAAGGCGGCCGACCTGGGATTTTATGTGTGTGTCGGCGGCGAGGACTCTTCGCGTGCGGACATCGATTTCGTGCGCCGCGTGGCAGAGGCCGCACAGGACAGCGGCGCGCTGCGCTTCCGATTTGCCGACACCCTCGGCCTGCTCGATCCATTCCTGACGCATAGCCGCATCGAGCTGCTCAGCCAGACCATAGACATGCAGCTGGAGATGCACGCGCACGATGACTTCGGCATGGCTACGGCCAACACGCTGGCGGCAGTGCGCGCCGGGGCGACACATATCAATACCACGGTAAACGGCCTGGGCGAACGTGCCGGCAACGCGCCGCTGGAAGAGGTGGTGATGGCCTTGCGCCACATCCACGATATCGATAGCCGGGTGAACATGCAGCTTTTCCCCGAGCTGTCGCGCATGGTGGCGGCGGCCTCAGGACAGGTGGTGGCGCGCAACAAGAGCATCATCGGCGCAGGCGTGTTCACGCACGAGGCGGGCATCCATGTGGATGGCCTGCTGAAAGATCCGCGCAACTACGAGCCGTTCGACCCTGCCGAAGTGGGCATGGCGCACCGCATGGTGCTAGGCAAGCACTCCGGTACCAGTGCGGTGATCCAGGCTTATGCCGACATGGGCATCGTGCTCTCCAAGGTGGAAGCGCTGGCGATACTGAACAAGGTGCGCGAGTTTGCCTACCTCACCAAGCATGCGCCGGAGTCTGAAGATTTGCAGCAGATCTATTTCGAGGTTGTGCCCCAGTCGGCCAGCCATTCGTGAAAGGGAAAGACATGAGCGACATCGCAACCGCATTGGGCCAGCTTTCTTCGGCGGAAGAATTCCTCAACTTCCTCGAAGTCGAGTATCAGCAGCCGGTGGTCAACGTGAATCGTTTGCACATCCTCAAGCGCTTCAACCAGTACATGGCGCGCCACACCTTCAGCGGCAAGACTGATGCGGAGCTCAAGGCGGAATACAAGGCGCTGCTGGCACAGGCGTATGGCGATTTCGTGAAGTCGGATGCGGTCACCGAGAAAGTGTTCAAGGTATTCCAGGATGCGACCGGGGTGAAGTCGTTCAGCGTGGACAGTCTGCGGGCTTCGTTGCCGTCGCGCGGTTAATCAGGAGCAGGTAGGGCGGGTTCTACCCGCCACGGCGGGTAGAACCCGCCCTACATAAAAGGAAGGAGAAAAACATGATTCATATCGTGGTGTGTATCAAGCAAGTGCCGGACTCGGCGCAGATCCGCGTGCATCCGGTGACCAACACCATCATGCGACAGGGTGTGCCGGCCATCATCAACCCCTATGACCTGTTTGCGCTGGAAGAGGCGCTGCGTATCAAGGACAAGTTTGGAGGTTTCGTCACCGTCATCACCATGGGCCCGCCGCAGGCCGAGAACGCCTTGCGCAAGGCGCTGTCCTTCGGTGCGGACGACGCCATCCTGGTGACCGACCGTGCCTTTGCCGGCGCCGACACGCTGGCCACTTCCTTCGCGCTGGCCTCGGCCATCAAGCAGATCGAGAAGACCATGCCGGTTGACCTGGTGTTCACCGGCAAGCAGACCATAGACGGCGACACCGCACAGGTAGGCCCCGGCATCGCCAAGCGCATGAACCTGGAGCTGCTCACCTACATTTCCAGCATCGTCAGCGTAAACACCGACAAGAAGGAGATCTTGGTGCAGCGCCGTTCCGAGGGCGGCGTGCAGGTGCTGAAGACGCGCTTGCCCAGCCTGGTGACCATGCTGGAAGGCAGCAACGAGATGCGCTTCGCCACCATGCCCAACATGATCCGTGCCGCACGCACCACCGTGAAGAAATGGGATCGCGTGGCAGCCGGCATCGAGGACGTGAGCAAGATCGGCCTCAAGGGTTCGCCCACCGTGGTGAGCAAGGTGTTCGCGCCCAGTCCCAAGACGGTGAAGGCCGAGATGGTGCAGACCGAAAGCAACGAGCCGCAGGATCTGGCCGGTGCGCTGCTGATGCGCATGTTCACGCGGTTTCCGCATGTGCGCGAACAGCTAGAGAAGAGTGTGAACTAAAAGGATCAGATCATGAGCGAAGAAGTCAAAAAACCTGTCGGCAAAAAGAAGCTTGGGCTGGACCCGAGGCTGGCCGAATACCGCGGCATCTGGGTGTTCATCGAGCACGAGCGCGGCACTGCGCATACTGTGTCGTGGGAACTGCTGGGCGAGGCGCGCAAGCTGGCGGACAAGCTGGGCGTGCAGGTGGCCGGGGTGGTGATGGGGGCGCCGGGCGCAGAGACGCGTGCGTTCTGCCAGGAGGCTTTTTACCACGGTGCCGATCACTGCTACCTGATCGAGGACCCCATCCTCAAGGATTACCGCAACCAGCCATTTACCAAGGCGATGACCGATCTGGTCAATGCCTACAAGCCGGAGATCCTGCTGCTCGGCGCCACCACGCTGGGGCGCGACCTGGCCGGCAGCGTGGCCACCACCCTGCTCACCGGGCTGACCGCGGACTGCACCGAGCTCAACATCGACGTGGACATCCGCAGCCTGCTGGCGACGCGGCCGACCTTCGGCGGTAGCCTGCTGTGTACCATCCAGACGCTCAATTACCGTCCGCAGATGGCCACCGTGCGCCCGCGCGTGATGGCGATGCCCAAGCGCGACACCACGCGCAGCGGCAACATCACCGAGGGCAAGCTGACGATGCTGGAGACCGACATCATCACCAAGGTGCTGGAGTTCATCCCCGACGCCAACACCAACAAGATCAACATCGAGTATGCCGATATCATCGTGTCCGGCGGCAAGGGCCTGAAGAAGCCGGAAAATTTCCAGCTCATCCGTGACCTGGCCAAGGTGCTGGGTGCCGAGATCGGCGCGACGCGGCCGCTGGTGCAATCCGGCTGGGTAGAGGCGGAGCGCCAGGTGGGGCAGACCGGCAAGACCGTGCGCCCCAAGCTGTATATCGCGGCAGGAATTTCCGGTGCGGTGCAGCATCGCGTCGGCATGGATGCCTCGGACGTGATCATCGCCATCAACTCCGACCCGAACGCGCCGATTTTCGACTTCGCCACCTACGGCATCGTTGGCAATGCAATGACGATCCTGCCGGCGCTGACCACGGCCTTCCAGAAAGAACTCGCCGCCCGCAGAAGCGAAGCGGTGCCCGCATAGGAGAAGATCATGGAAAAATTTGATGCCATCGTAGTCGGTGCAGGTCCGTCCGGTAATGCAGCAGCCTATACCCTGGCCAAGGCCGGTCTGAGCGTGCTGCAGATCGAGCGCGGTGAATACCCCGGCTCCAAGAATGTGCAGGGCGCGATCCTGTATTCCGACGCGCTGGAAAAGATCATCCCGGATTTCCGCGATGATGCGCCGCTGGAGCGCCACATCATCGAGCAGCGCATGTGGGTGCTGGACGATGATTCATACATCGGCACGCACTACCGTTCCGACGCCTTCAACAAGGTGCCGTACAACCGCTACACCATACTGCGTGCACAGTTCGACAAATGGTTCTCGGAGAGGGTGACCAGGGCCGGCGCGCTGGTGATCTGCGAGACCACGGTGACCGATCTGATCATGGACGGGCAGCGCGTGGTGGGTGTGCGCACCGACCGCGAGAATGGCGACATCTTTGCCGACATCGTGATCCTCGCCGACGGCGTCAATTCGCTGCTGGCGAAGAAGGCCGGCTTCCATGCCGAGCTCAATCCCGGCGACGTGGCGCTGGCGGTGAAAGAAATCCTATTCATGCCGCAGGAGACGCTGGAGTCGCGCTTCAACGTGAAGGAAGGCGAGGGCGTAGTGATCGAGATGGTGGGCAAGATCACCCAGGGCATGATGGGCACCGGCTTCCTCTACACCAACAGCGAATCGCTCACCATCGGCGTCGGCTGCATGCTGTCCGACTTCAAGGAAAGCGGCGTGTCGCCCTACCTGCTGCTGGAGAAGATGAAGGCGCATCCGGCAATTCAGCCGCTGATCGAAGGCGGCGAGATGAAGGAATACACCGCGCACCTGATCCCCGAGGGCGGTTACAAGGCGATTCCGCAGATCTACGGCGATGGCTGGCTGATCGTGGGCGACTCCGGCATGTTCGTTAATGCGGTACACCGCGAAGGCTCCAACCTGGCGATGACCACCGGGCGCATCGCCGCCGAGACGGTGATCGCGCTGAAGCAGGACGGTAAGGAAATGAGCACGAAGAACCTCTCCGCCTACCGGGCCAAGCTGGACAACAGTTTCGTGATGAAGGATCTGGCCAAGTACAAGGACATGCCGGGCGTGTTCCATGCCAACCCGCAATTCCTCACCACCTATCCCGAGCTGGTCAACAAGGCCGCGCACAGCATGCTCACCGTGGATGGCGTGGACAAGAAAACCAAGGAACGCGAGATTTTCAAGAGCTTCACCCGCAGCCGTTCGCTGACCGGATTGATGGGTGATGCATTCAAGCTGTGGAGGGCTTTCAGATGAACGTCAATGTCGAAGAGAAACTGTTCCAGAACCGCTACAAGGTCGATCACGGCCGTCCGCACATCAGCATCATCAACCCGACGGTGTGCTCGGCCGAATGCAGGAGCCAGCAGTGCACCAGGATCTGCCCGGCGGCCTGCTACAAGGCGGAAGGCAACGGCAGCGTGTCGCTGATCTCGGACGGCTGCCTGGAGTGCGGCACTTGCCGCATCATCTGCAATGAGTTCAGGAACGTCGAGTGGGAGTATCCGCGCGGCGGTTACGGCATCCTGTTCAAGTTCGGCTGATCAAATAAAGGAGCTGACATGGCCAAACCGAAAAAGCATGTTTTCGTGTGCACCCAGATGCGCCCACCCGAGCACCCGCGCGGTTCGTGTGGCGCAAAGGGCAGTGCGCAAGTATTCCAGGAGTTCCTGCAGCAATTCGAGAAGCGCGGCCTGTGGGGCAGCTTTGCCGTGACCGGCAGCGGCTGCATCGGCCCATGCGGCTACGGCGCCAGCGTGCTGGTGTATCCGGAAGGGGTGATGTATGGCGCAGTGAGCAAGGAGGATGTCGCCGCCATCATCGAAGAGCATCTGCTGGGTGACCAGCCGGTGGAAAGATTGAAAGTGCCTGCCGCCATCTGGGGCTGATTACGAATTATCAACTTAAGGAAACAAACATGAGTACCTCTGTCATCTCTGCACTCGAATCACAAAAACGCCTGCTGTCCCCCGTGTACAAGGGCAACCTGAAAAAGGCCGACAGCGAAGGTTTCCGCGGCGAGATCGCGCTGAAGTTCGCCGCCCAGATGGCCGATGAAGCGCGTCCTCCCGAGATTGCCGCCGCGCAAACCATGTTCGCCGCCACTGGCGGAAAGTTTGACTTCATCGCGTGCGAACTGGACTCGCTCGCCTATCTGGAAAACCTGCGCGAGGTGCTGGGCGACTACCTCAAGGCCGACGGCAAGTATTTCGCCTTTGCCGGCAATGTCGACATCTCCAAGAAATATGCAATCACGCTCGACGGCATCCCGTTCAACGTGCTGCCGCTGGATGAGGCCACGGTCTACAACGAATTGCTCGACCTGATCGGCCTGGAGCGCAACGACCTGAAGAAACTGGATACGGCCGCCAAGTTGGACAAGATTGCCGAGGCCACCGCGCGCTTCAAGGGCAAGTTCCCCGAGGTGAGCTTCGAGCAGGGCAAGCAGGAGATGGGCCCGATCCGCATTCCAGAAAACCGCCCGGTCTGATCCATGGACGTGCTCTCACCATCACGTCCATTGTTTGGCGGAGAAACGCCTGCGGAGGTCTCGGCCTTGCTGGCGCGCGCGATGGAGTGCTATGCCAATACGCAGATCGCCGAGACCCTGCTGTGGCAGGCGCACCGCCTGGCACCTGAGGCACTGCCGGTGTATTTCTCCCTGTACAAGTTTTATTTCTACAAGCGCAACCTGGAGAATGCCGAACTAGCGGCCCGCATGGGCTTGCTTGCCGCGGCTACGGCGGGCGGCTTCGATCCTGACTGGCAGAACCTGCGGGTGGATTCGACCGACTGGTCGGACTACGCCAACCCGGCGCATTTCTACCTGTTCACCCTGAAGGCGCTGGCCTTCATCCGCCTGCGCTGCGGTGACGCGGATGAGTCGCTGCGCATCCTCAACAAGATGGCGGAGCTTGACCCGCGCGATTCGGTCGGTGCATCGGTCATACGCGCGATTGCGGAAGGAGTTGTTTGATGGAAGCGGAATTGCAGCGACGCATTGCGGCGGTGCGGGACAACGGCATGGCACTGCTGGAGGGGCTGCGCGCGAAGCTGGAGAAACTGGCGCTGCCCGGTGAGCCTATCCACATCCCGGAGTTCGACACGGCCAGGTTTACCCTCGAGCACGACCTCTACAACGAGCAGAAGACGCTGATGGCCTCATTCTACCTGTCGCCCTCCTACCGCGCCGGCGTGCTGCTGTTCCACTCCGACGGCAGCAGCTTCGCCGAATATCACGTGATGCGCCTGTATCCGGGCAGGCCGCATCTGTTCATCGAGTCGGTGGAGGCGTGGGTGAGTGACGGGCTGGTCAAGACCGATCTGAAGACGGCTGAGATGCCGAAGTAGCACTTGCCAGTAGTACGCGCCACTTCATTCTGCACCCATGTAGGAGCGGGCCATGCCCGCGATTTTTGTTCATTCGCGGGCATAACAAAGCCAGGCAATCCACTAAGGGCTAAAGCCCTCGTGGAGTTGACACTGGCCCATTCCTACAATTTCATGCTATGAAAATTTCCGAAGCAGAGCTGAATGGCAGGCTCAAGCGCAAAGTAGAACAGATAACTACGTTGGCTGTAGCACTACATTCATTGCAGCCTGTGTGAGTTATCGTCAGCCCTGCAAGCAGGTTAAAGCCTGTAACCATATGCCTTGATAATCGCCACCGCAGCCGGTTCGCGCATAAACTTCAGCAGCGCTACAGCCGCAACATTCTTGCTGCCGCTATTCAACAGCACGGCATCCTGGCGGATGGGTTTGTGCATGCTTTCCGGTACGACCCAGGCTGAACCCTCGGCGATCTTGCCATCCTTCATCACTTGCGACAAGGCGATAAAGCCGAGCTCGGCATTGCCGCTTATGATGAACTGCTGGGTTTGCGCGATGTTGATTCCCTGAACCAGCTTGGCTTGCAGCGCCGAGCTTAACCCAAGTTTGTCCAGCGTTTCGAGGGCGGCGGCACCATACGGCGCCAGTCTTGGATTGGCTATCGACAGACGGGAAAAATCGCCGCGAGAAAGCACGGCTCCCTTGTCGTCCACGAATCCAGGTTTAGGCGACCACAGCACCAGTGTGCCGATCGCATAGGTGAATCGGCTGCCCGCCACGATCATGTCTTCCTGCTCGAGCTTGACGGGTGTTTCATCATCAGCCGAGAGGAATACCTGAAACGGTGCGCCGTTCTTGATCTGCGCATAGAACATGCCGGTGGCGCCGAATGAAAGTTGCGCCTTGTGCCCCGTTGCTTTCTCGAATTCAGCTGCGATGATCTTCATAGGTGCGGCGAAATTTGCGGCAACTGCGACCTGTACATCCTCGGCCTGAGCCTCAGTTGAGAAGACCAGCAAGGAAAGGAAAAAAATGGACATACGTTTCATTTCACTGCTCCTGTTGATAAATTATGCCGACCGATCATGTTGGAAAGGCGGTGTGGTTGGCAAAGTCGTTTTGGCCTGCCACAACGATACCTGAGCCATGGTTGGATTAAGGGCGACACGGTGACGAAGTAATGCTTTCCAGCATCAGCCGTAATGGCCGCATCGCCGATTTATCAAAGCCGTGACGTTGATAAAAGCTGATTGCCGCATCGTTGCTGTGGTCGGTGAGCAGCGTGATGCGCATGCAGCCCTGCTGTTGGGCCCAAGTCATTGCCGCCTGAAGGAGTGCACTGCCGAGCCCATTGCCGCGCCGTGCGGGACGCACTACCAGGTCTTCCAGCCAGGCTGCCTTGCCGCCACGCGCGGTGCTGATGCTGTACAACAGGCTGACCATGCCGACGATCTCTTTGTCCTCGCGCCACACCAGAATGTGGCCAATGTGCGGCTGTGCGATGATCTGCTGCAGCGCCGCGGCCTGTTTGACGACATCGGGCTGGAAATCGGCCTCCTGGGCAAACAGGATGGCGAGCAGGGCGCAGAGCTGGGGGATGTCGGCCGCGGTGGCCGAGTCTGTTTTTCCCGTTATGGCCGCTTCACTCTTCACTGCCGAAGCACTTGTCGTAATCGTCGCACGCAGCACAGCTCGGCGCACGGCAGGTGTTGACCCCTTCGCGCTCGCACAGCTGCTTGTAGAAGAATTTCTTCCATTTCATGTTGCCGGTATTTCTGGCGGCCAGCGCGGGGAAGTGCTCGGCGAGCAGGGCGGAGAGCGCCTTGCGCTCTGGCAGGCCGAGATCCTGCCAGAGATGGTCGTTGCCCATGCAGGCACTGGCGACGAGATGGGCCACGTGCAGATGGCGCTCGTCATCGGCGGCGCGGTGATCGAGCAAGAGCAGCAGCAGGTCGCGGAAACCGTTTAGATCGTTGTCGTCGGCGGGCATTTCATTCTGTGCGCTCAGCCAGTTCAACGAGGGGGTGAACTGCGGGAAGTGGGCCTGCAGCAGGCTGATGAACTGCTGCTGCCCCATGCCGAGCGCCGGCACAAAGGAGCTGGCCTGCGGGTTGCAGTAGGTGGCGATGACGTGGGCGTAGGCTTCCGACAGGACATCACCGCGTGTAGCAGTCAGGCCGCGCATGTTGGAAGCGCCGCCGTCGCGGTCAGGGGGCGCTTGCAGTTGCAGGTTCATGCTGCCAGCGCTGCGTGCGTGTAGCATTTTTTCGGGCAGATCTTTGCGCAAGCCTCGCAGCCCACGCAGTTCATCTGGTTGGCGACGGTCATGACTTTCTTTTCATACTCATCATCGTCGTCGTCATCCAGCTCCAGCTTGATGACCTCACCCTCGTCGTTGATGCCGACCAGCTGCAGCACCTCGCGGCCGCACACCTTGAAACAGCGCCCGCAGCCTATGCATTTTTCCGGGTCGATCTTGCTGACGAATTTGGGTATCCAGCTGCGTCCGTCGGGCAGGGTGATGGTGACATGGGATGTCATGTTGAGCTCCTCGTTTAGTTCATCTGCATTTTCTCAGGTTGGGTGGCAGTCCCATCGCGTAACCCAACATTGCTATTGTCGGGTTACGCAAAAAACGCTAACCCGACCTACCCAGGCTATCCGCCGCTGGCGGCCAGTTTCTGGCGCGCTGCGGTCAGCTTTTCATAAGCCTGGTGGGCCCTGGCGGCCACTTCCGGGATGCGTTCCCAGCCGGTCGGCAGGTCTTCCGAGAGATCGTGCAGGTCCATCTTCAGCTGCGTGGCCTGTGCGTTGAGCTTCTTGATCTCGGCTTTGAGTGTGTCGATGTTTTCCATATCCCGCCCTTTAACCGAACTTCGCTACTTCCGGAAACTTGTTGATCATTTCCACCGCGCTATCCACCAGCTTGGCGCCTTCCTCTTCCAGCTTGCCCATGTCGTTGAAGCCGAAACGATGGATGTCGCGCAGGTATTTGTTGATTACCACCAGGCGCCCCGCAGTGAGCACCATGCGGCCAAAGCCTTCATGGCTCATCTTCATCATGGGGGAGACCATGATGCCGGTCTGGCGCTCGACCGAGAGGCCGATGGCGTTGTAGAACAGCTCCAGGCGCCACAGCGTTTCCGGGTCCGGGTCGCCCATGATGGGAATCTCACGGCGCTTTTCCTTGTCGATAATGTATGGATCGAGCAGGGTGTCGTTGCTCTTGCCGTCCCAGGTGCCATAAGTGTCCTGCGCACGGTATTGCTTGGCCAGTTCGTTGAGGAACATCTCGCCGCTGCTGCTTTTGCCTGCTTCTGCTGTGCTGCTCATGTTGGTGGCTCCAGTTAATGAATCATTCTTCGTCGAAATCGATATCGCGCTCGTTGCCCTTGTTCAGGGCCTTGCGCAGCCAAGGCGGCGGCGCGCCCTTGAGCACTTCCTGCAGCTTGGCGAGGATTTCGTTGATGGCTTCCGGCTCGTTGACCTTGATCGGGTGGATTTTGTGCGCCACCACGCGCGCGGCCGCCGACCCGCCGATGGCGGCGACGTAGAGGATGGCGCAATCCTTGATCGCCTCGATCTTGGGAGCGAGCTTGTCCTCATTGCCGTCTTCCTGCAGGTCGCCGGAGAATTGGATGGCCTCGACCAGGTTGTAGCCCTGCGGCGAGATTTCATACACCGCGAGGTTTTTGGCCCAGCCGAAATGTGCGTCCACCCGTTGCAGGTCCTGGGTTGCGAATGCGATTTTCATGCCTCTTGCTCCTTGGTTGGTGTTACACAGTCTGAGCTTGCGCTGCAGGTTCATCATGTATCTCCGGCAACGGCCAGCTATCCGGCGTGTTCTCATGTCCATGTTCGAGGAACACGTTACCGATCTGGAAAATCACGTCACGCGTGCCGCGATAGCCCACGCTCAATTTGTGGTTGGCACCGAGGCGGTCGAAACAGGGCAGGCCGGCGCGGAACAGCGGGATGCCGAGCCGCTCTGCCGCCTGTCGCCCGTGCGAGTGGGTGACCAGCAAGTCGCAGTTTTTTGCGCGCAGCTCCAGGTCTTCCAGGTCGCCGATCAGCACTTCCTCGCACGGCATTCTTTCCAGCAGCGGCGACTGTGTGGTGGTGACCGCAGCGGTGATTTCGCAGCCCATCTCCGTCAGCAGCGAGCCCAATGCCCACATCAGATCCGGCTCGGCGCCGATGGCGATTTTCTGCCCGCCGAAGAAGAAGTGTCCGTCCAGCATGGCGTCCACCAGTTGGCTGCGCTGGCGCCGGTATCTGTAAGGCACCGGCTTGCCGCTCAGTTGGGACAGATGGCTGAGGAAGTGGTCGTTGGCTTCCAGGCCGGTGAGTCGGTCAAACACGGTGCAGGGCACGCCGGTGCGCATCTCCAGCTCCAGCGCGGCTTTCTCCATGTGCTGGCCGATGGCGAGGGTAGCTATAGAGCTGCCCATGCTGCGCACCTCGTCCACGGTGGTGCCGCCGTTGGTGGTGGGGCTGAACTGGTCTGGAATGTGGCCATCCAGCGAGCCGGAGATATCCGGCAGCACGATGGCCGATAGGCCGAAGGCAGCGAGGATGTCGACGATTTCCTCGATGTCGGCGCCGGTGAGGTGGCTGCCGGGCAGCAGGTTGACCTGCCCGGGAATGGTCTCGCCGGTTTTCACGACCAGCTCCTCGATGATGCGCGTGACTGCCTTGCCCCAGCCGTCCTGGAAGGCGTCCTTGAAGTCGGGTGTTTCCACGCACACGATGGGCAGGTCGGCCAGCTCGGGGTGGCGTTTGCGGATAAGCTTGAGGTCGCCCTGGATGTCTTCGCCCTTGGTCTCGGTCAGTCCGGTGCTGCACAGGCCGATGATCTCGGGCCTGGCGCGGCTGTTGATGTTGAGCAGCGCCTGCTCGATGTTGTCCATGCCGCCCATGATGGTGGCGACTTCATTCATGGCGGTGGTCTGCAGCGGGATGGCTTCGCGGAAATGGCGAACGAACAGCACCAGACCGAATGCGGTGCAGCCCTGCGAGCCGTGCAGCACCGGCATGCAGTTGGCCATGCCCATAAAGGCCAGCGCACCGCCGATGGGCTGGCTCATCTTGAGCGGGTTCACGCTGCAGGATTTTCTGGAGTGAGTTACCTTGGCCATTTCATTTACCCCCTTCGACCGAGAGTTGCTGTGCTTCGGTTTCCCACGGTGCGGCTTTGCGCACCTGCTCCCAAATCGGGTTGTACAGTGCCTTGTCGATTTCCTGCACCAGCGTCACCATGCCTTCATAGCCGGCATAGGCGTGGTGACGTTCCTGGTTGATGTCCAGCCAGGGCATCTTGGCCTTGAGCGAAATGAACTGCGAGCGCCCGCCGGAGAGCATGATGTCGGCCTTGGCGTCCTTGAGCATCTTGTACATTTCGCGCGGGGCCATGTCGTCAAACATGTGGGCGTCGCCGCCCATCAGTTCCTTCACGCGTTCCTTGTCTTCCTCGGTGGATTTCTTCACGCTGGTGCCGACAATCTCCAGCCCGACTTCCTGCAGCGCTGACACCACCGACCACGACTTCACACCGCCGGTGATGAGCAGCACGCGCTTGTCCTTGAGGCGTTCTTTGTAGCTGCCCATGCGCGCCCAGGCACGCGCCTCTTCGCGCTGGATTAGCGCCTCTGTGCGCTCCAGCAAGTCTGCACCGGCACCACGCTGCACCAGCAGCTTTGCGATCTGGCGCAGGCTGTCGCTGGTGTCAGAGATGCCGTAGAACGAGCCCTCGAAGAAGGGAATCTCATAGCGCTCTTCCATCTTGCGCGCCACGTTGATCATGGCCTTTGAGCACACCATCATCGCGGCGCGGGCGCGGTGCGACGAGGCCACTTCGTGATAGCGCGCATCGCCGGAAATGGATGCCAGCACGCGGATACCGAGATGGTCGAGCAGCGGCTTGATCTGCCACATTTCACCGGAGAGGTTGTATTCGCCGATGATGTTGAGGTCATAGGGGGTGGTGGTCTCCGGCTCTTCGGTGCCGATGACGTAATCCAGCAGCGCTTCGCCCGCCAGCTTGTTGCCGAGGTTCTTGCTGCCGACGAAGCCGGGCGCATTGATCGGGATGATGGGCTTGCCGAATTTTTCGCGTGCGGCCTTGCATACCACTTCTATATCGTCGCCGATCAGCGCGGTGACGCAGGTCTGGTAGACGAACACGGCGGGCGGATTGTATTTTTCGATCACTTCGCGGATGGCGCGGAACAGGCGCTTTTCGCCGCCATACACGATGTCGTTCTCGGAAATGTCGGTGGTGAAGCCGGTGCGATAGAGCAGGGGGCCGGAAGACTTGGCGCCGCGGTTGTCCCACGAGTTGCCCTCGCAGGCGATGGGGCCGTGCACGATGTGCGCCACGTCGGTGATCGGCTGCAACGCGATCTTGGCGCCGTCAAAGGCGCAGCCACCCGCCGCCGCACCCGGCGTCAGTTGCTTGGTGCAGCCTTTCTTGCGTTCCTTCTCACCCTTGGCCTGGTTCTTGTCGCAGCCGGGTTCGTTGAACAGTTCCTGTACCTTGATGTTGAGAGCTGACATCGCCGCGTTCCCTGGTTCGGCCATCCGCACCATGCAGAAGGCCACGCCTGAAAATTAGCAAGCATCATGCCAAGCCGGCATCAGCGCGTAACAGCCTGTTTATTCGGCGCCGTGGTGACTTTGTCGCAAAGGGGCAGGCGTGATTGTTTTGTCGCGAACCTTACAAAACGTACAAGTTGTGTGGTTCTGGCAGTGATGTTGCGTCCGCAACTGTGCGCGGGCTGCAGAAGGAACACTTATTGCTTTATGGAGGGAGGACCTCAGAAAAACAGCAAAGATCGATGACCGAAGCAAACCTCTCCATCGCCACCGGCGCCCACAGCAGCAACCTGGTCGGCGTGCCCACCGGCTTGCTGGCCAGCGCCAGTTTCAACCAGTTTCCCATCGCGCTTTCCATACGCGGGGTGCGCGAGGTGCATGCCGACTTGTTCGACGAGCTGAGCCTGTGCGGCAGTCTGGACAGGGCGCGGCAGATATTCCAGCGCTATATGGAGACGCTGTTTGAGTTGAATGTGCCACGAAGCGGTGCGCGGCGCTTTCGTGCCAGCTATCTGCGCCTGCTCAAGGATTGGGGCTTCGATTCCAACAGCCCGGCGGGCGCGGTGCTGAAAGGCTGGGTGGAAAGCCGCTTCGGCTTGTTTCCCACCTTCCACAAGGCGCCCATACGTCGCTTCAATTCGCCCGAATGGGTGGCTTATGTGGAGGCAAAGATGTCCACCCGCTTCAACAATAACAACATCTACACCCAGCTGGATGTGCTGTACGAGTTTGGCCAATGGGTGCTGGCGCGCCATGTGGCGGTGGGCAGAAAACACCTGACTCTATATCGCGGCAGCAACGATGTGCGCGAGCAGCAACGGGTGCAGCAACTCGATGCGCGCACCGCCATCATGCGCCTGAACAACCTGGTGTCGTTCACCGCGCAGCGCGAGATCGCCGACGAGTTTGGCGACACCATCATCGAAGTCGAGGTACCCGTCGTCAAAATCCTCTTCTTCAACGAGCTGCGTTCGCCCTGCCTGTTGCGGGGCGAGGCGGAATACCTGGTCATCGGCGGCGACTACCGCGTGACCATGTCGTATTACTAGGGGTGGGAAATGAACAACGATTTTCTTAAAAACCGTGCAACCGCCGCCTATCTGGGCCTGGCCGTGGGCGATGCGCTGGGGGCAACGGTGGAATTCATGCTGCCACGCGAAATACGCTATCAGTACGGGGTGCACCAGGACATCATCGGTGGCGGCTGGCTCAAGCTGCGGCCGGGCCGGGTGACCGACGACACCGAGATGGCGCTGGCACTGGGCCGCGCACTGGTTGGCGCGGGCGGCTGGAATGCCAGGGCAGTGGCCGATTCCTATGTGGCCTGGCTGAAGTCGCGCCCGGTGGACATCGGCAACACCTGCCGCCGTGGCATCCAGCGCTACATGCTGGAAGGCACCCTGAGCGGCCCGCCCAGCGAGGGTGATGCGGGCAACGGCGCGGCCATGCGCAACCTGCCGCTGGTGCTGCTCACCCTGAACGACGAGCAGGCCTTTATCGAGCACACCCTGGTGCAAAGCCACTTCACCCATCACCACCCGCTGTCGGACGCGGCGACACTGGCCTTGGGACGCTTGCTGCGCGTGATACTGGGCGGCGGCAAGATCAGGGAATGCCGCGAGGTGGTCAAAGCGCTTGTGCGCGACTATCCGAAGTTCCAGTTTGATCCCTATCCAGGGCGCGCCTCAGCCTACATCGTGGACACCCTGCAGACCGTGTTGTATCAGCTGTTCAGCACCGATTCATTCGAGAGCCTGCTGGTGGAAACGGTGAACTGCGGCGAAGATGCGGATACCACCGGCGCCATCGCCGGCATGCTGGGCGGCGCGCTCTACGGGCTGGAGGCGATACCGACGCGCTGGCTGGAAAGGCTGGAGCTGCATGTGGTCAGCGAGATCGAGCTGCAGGTGGAGGGGTTGTTGGGGTTGGCGGGGGAGTGACGACGGGTGTTCGGCCAGAGCGGACTTAAATACCTAGCCCCAACTGGGTCGGTTTTGTGCTAACAAGCTGTCATTGCGGAATCTTGTTGGGCACAAAAATTGTGGAGTAGGCCAGTCCATGCTAATGGAATAGTTATTTGTCTGGTTAAAACAAATCGACTCCGGTACATTGAATTCATGAGCGAAGATCGAGATATAAGAAGAGCAATTGAATCCGGGAAGAAAAACCGCCGGACTACCGAACTCATCCATAACTGGTGCCGCCATGCCAATGTAAAGAAGTGTGGGGGCACTGGACTTATTGAAGCGCAGACCGGCCTGCCCATTGGGCATCATGCGATGGCTTGCGACCATGCACCCGCATCCGGAATGGCTACATGGGACCTTGCCGATGCGGCACTCGATTTCCATGACCGCAATTGCATAGACTGCAAACATCGTTTTCCAGTTCGTTTGCCGAATCTCAGCGAATTGTTGGGCGAGCGAGAAAGAGCACAAGCCGAGCAAAAACAGATTCGCGATCTCGAAGAGTCTCAAAGAGTAGCAGCGCTGGCTAGCCGCCAGGAAACACGCCGTGCATTGACAGAAATGCTTCCGGCCACCTCCCAAACCATCATCGAACAACTTGGAGAATTAGATGATGGCCGCCATGAAGACCAACGCACAAAGCTTATTGAAACAGCAAAACTGGCGCCGGAGATTTTTACGCCGGAAATCATTGAGCACTATTTCCAGATGCTTGAGGCACCCGAATCTTGGTTCTCTGCCGTCGGCTTAGAGACATTATTCCTGCTTAATGCTGATCCAGTGCGTCTTGCACGATGTGCCCTTACTGCAATACGTGATTTCAATGCAACCAACATGGCGAGCAAGATTGTTCTTGAGCATATCGCGCACGTTGACCCTTCCTTGATTGCAGGCGCATTTCGCTCACTGTCGCTTCTCGCCGCTCCACCAGATTCCCACTTCACTGGAACTGTACGTACCACAACGCCAGAACCATTGCTTGCTCTGTATCACCATTATCCAGATGCCGTAAAGGCTGCCATTGAGGTCTATCTTGACTCAAAGAATTACTCAGCAATTGAAAATGCAGCAAGAGCCATATTGGTTATTGAGCAGCAGGATAAATCGATTGCAGCACCCTTTGCGCGTACCATTATTGCCAAACTGGCGCGCCCGGAACTGTTAATAGATCTTAATGAGCTCCATTCTCATCACGATGAACACCACCTTTTTCATGATTTGCAGGAAGTGATCAAGTCATCGCTAAAGGCTGCGCCGCAGGAAACTGATGAACTGGTTTCCTCGTTCTTGACAACAGCCGATTCGAAAACAACATTGCGGCTCCTGAGCGCGTATGAAAGCCTATTTCACTCAGATGGCTGGCGCGAAGATATAGAGGAGATTGAAGCACATTCGATAGCGTTAAGGCGTTTGGTTAACACCGCTACTTCTATGGTGAAGTTTGATGACCTATGGGAATTGCTCGGAATGTTCCGCTCTGGTGCGCAAAAAGGCTTGGAAGGTCTAATTCGCAAAGAGGCTTCTTATTTGCTGGGTGCAGCCATTCTCCTGGAAAGACAAAGACTCGAGCTAGCAAATGAGCAAAGGCAGGCAAAGGAGTTTTTGGCCTATATGGGCATCAATAACCAGTTTAATTTTCTCGTGAAGATGCAGGAGGGGTTGGTAGGCTGGGTCGCAGGGGCAGCGGCGGACTCTCCGGAGACAGTGAAGATTTATCTTGAAACGCTATCAGGCATTCCAGAAGACAGCCCTCATTTGAGGGGAATAATGATAACGGCGCTATCCCGCCCTATGGGTACAGTAGAAGGGCTGAACTTAGCACTTCCAGCACTTTATTCGGCGCTGGTTGGCTCGTCTCAGCAGGAAAGGGCCGCGGCCATCAGGGCGCTAAAGGAGATTGATTCTGCGCGGCGCAATGATCTTCCACGGCTCCTGTTCGAGATATTCTTAACCACCCTGTGTGACCCGTATCGAATCGTCCATCAATCTGCTGTTCATACCCTTGAACGTTTTTCGTTGCCAGAAGAATTCAGGCCCGTACTCAAGCTGCTGGTTCGCAATCTGGTTTTCGCATATTCACACGGAGAAGATGGCGATGAGTTTCTGGCCGAATGCATTTCCCTCTATGTCTCACAATACGCGGATAAAGAAGAGCTAGTAGGTGATATGGGTGCGCTTCTGGTTTCACAGTTGGCCAGGATGAAGCCTGAAATATTCATGCGGAGCCACTTTGAGTGGAATGCCAAGAAGCTCAAATTTTCGCCGGGCATTGGAGCCTTGGTGGTTAAACTGCTCAGAGAGACATCTTCGGACTACGAGACAGAGCCAATCTTTCGCGTACTTCGAGGCTTGCCCCCTGCTACCGTACACGCCGAACGCAAGAGCTTGGAAGGCGTAGCCATGGATCGCCTTGATAATGTTGACTCGATTGGTTCTTTGATAGAACTTCTTACCCGGTCTGGTGCTTTGACTGAAGCTGAGCGCATAGCAAAAGCTGTTGTAAATTCAATTCCTGATACAACCCGGGATCATCAAAGACGGCAGTTTGCCAGCTTGCTTCACACCGCAACCAAACTTGAAGCGACTGTGGCCGGCGTCCAGCAAGATGAAACCGTCGAACAACTGATTCAGCAATGGCGGCAAACCATCGATGACATAGAACAGGACAGGAAGGAATATGAGACACGGCGTGATCTTCTCCGAGGCCTTCTCGGCAAGAATCAGGGCAATTGAAGCGCTACGCACGGCAACCGAGGCGCGCGTAAACAATGCGCAAGCCATGCGCAACGCAGCAGATGACCTTGATGCCGCCAGCATCAGTTGCGACTACGGCGTAGCTGCGGCCTCATATGGTGCGCTTGCCGGGCTATTGCGAATAACCTCCATGCTGGTGGAATGGCGCGGCGCAATCCTTGATGCAGCACAAGATGCAGACAGATTCTTGCGGAGTGCCAAGGCGCAATACAGGCTTTGGCTGGAAGAGTATCGGGCAGCCGAAATCCAGCGAGGCCTATTAGAGAACAGTGCAGCAATTGACTCTGTTGCGGATCTGGAGCAGGTTGGGAACATTTGCCATGCTTTGGCCGCGATTCCGTTGCCGATTCCTTTCTTTGCCGCAGCCGTTTACCCATCGCGGATACCAAAGGGAGACCAGCAACAGGACAAGGAGCCTCCTGTTGAATTGAAAGTTGCATTTCTTCAATTCGAGATTGATGGCGAGCCTGCTAAACAAGTTCATTTTCTGACTCCTCAGATGACACACGATCTTGAAATCGAAGTTCGGGTATCAAGATGGCCTGAAGGCGCTACCACACTGCATTTGCGTCCTGTTACTGTCGAATTGCCGGACACCTACGATTTTTCCAGTTTCCAGTTCGCCCGCCCTCCAGGTGAGGGGCCATTTGTGATAAGGCAGCGAGGCCGGGCAGTATTGAAATTTCCCCATAGCATCCATGCCCGACCATTTGAATTTAAGTATGCGGCAGAATTTTCGCCGCGCGCGTCTGAGCAGCCGGTGGCGGTGGTGGGGCATAGAACATTAAGGATAGAGGGGATAGACCTTCAGAGATCGCCCATTACTGGCTATCAGGCAATGGACAGGAAGCTATTACAGCTTCGTGATAGTCTCAGAGAAAACAGAGCAATCGCGGAAACAGATTTGAAGTCATCGCTTGTCTTGATGACAGCTCTTGGCAGTCTTGCTTGTCGAGCATTACACGGCGACCTGTATCCAGGTATTCGCGATGAACCTCAGTTTCAGCGCGATGTCAGGGAGGCTCTGAGAATAGCTCCAGAAATTGCGTCCGAGCTTGAAGAACATCCACATGCTTCTGGTGGCATTACTGATTTGTCATTTCGTGGAATTCGCATCGAACTCAAGGTCGAGCAGCAAAGACGTATTTCACTGGATGACTGCAATCGTTTTTTAGGGCAAACGGCAAGCTACGTAATAGCAACCGGAAAGCGCATAGGCATACTCTGTGTCCTCGATTGCAGCAAAAAAGATGTTGCGTTTCCTGCTGAAGAGAACCTCGGCGTTTTGAAACACCAGACCAAAGAAGGAGATGTTTTTATTGTGGCACTCATCATTCAAGGTAATCTACCAACCCCAAGTAGTCTTTCTAAATAATCTAATTCTGAATCGCCCCCGATTCAGTAGATACTTTTCGTCCTCAATGAACATGGCCGCACTGGTCAATTAAGCTGACATTTCTAGACAACAGCAATAAGGTTCGCTGCGGCCGATAAGCTGCCGCCCCACCCAACCCAGAACTTCCGATAACAATATTCCGTGTCCCGTCACGCCGCTGTTAATGGCGGCGGGCAGGGCGTGTGCAGGTGCGAGCGCGCGGGCAGCTCTCCAGGTCCTGGCCGGTGGGGGTGAGGCCGAGCCAGGCATGGATGAGGTCGGGGTCGAAGCCGATTTCCTTGCGGCCGCCGGATGCGATGAGGGGGCGGCGGATGAGCAGGTGGTCCTGAAGCAGCAGGTGCAGGGCGCTGGTTGCATCCAGCGCTTCCGGGACGACTTCGCCGGATTTGATGCGCGGTGCGGCGCGGTTGAACCACTCGGCCACCGGGCGCTGGCCGAAAAATTCCAGCAGTTCGGCTGCGCTCCACGGATGGGTCAGCATGTTGCGTGCTTCGACCTGGTGGCCGGCGGCAGTCAGCAGGGCTTTCTGCTTGGTGTTGTTGCCGCAGCCGGGTTTTTCGTAGAAGGTGATGGTGGCCATTGTTTTATTGTCATTCCCGCGCAGGCGGGAATCCAGATGGCTGGTCATCGCTCCAGCGCAGCTGGACACTATTGGTGGCTTTGTCCGCTACGCGGTTCTTTGATTCACTGGATTCCCGCCTGCGCGGGAATGACGGTCCGTGCTTAGAATTTCACCACGATATCTTCGTCGCGCACGATGAACTGGCAGGCCAGGCGCCAGGGCGGCGGTATGTCGCCGGTCTCGGCGGTGGCTATCATCTCTTTGGTGATCTTGCCGGCCAGTTTGAGTACGGATTTCTCTTTTTCGGTGAGGTTCATGCCCAGGGGCTGTTTGTGTGCCAGCACGCTGACCTGTACGGCGCAGGAGCCGCATTCGCCGTTTTCGCATTCGAAATCGAGCGGGATGGTGTGTTCTCTGGCCACGCTGAGCAGGGTGCTGCAGTCACCTGCGGTGGCGTAGACGGTGATGTCTTTCTTGAGTTTGGGTGAGGTGAAGGTGACGTTGGCCATGATGGCTCCTTGAAATCTTGATGGGGCACAAAGAAGAAGGGGCGGTTGCCCGCCCCTTTGGTTTGCATCAGCGCACGATGTCGTAGCTGATGTCGGTCTTGGCGGTGATGATGGTGCTTTGATCCAGCCGCTCGAACATTTCATCCAGGATCATCACCAGCACGCGCAGGCCGCCCTCGTAACCCCAGATGGGGAAGCGGTGGTAGTGGTGACGGTCGAAGATGGGGAAGCCGAGGCGGATCAGTGGTACACCAACGTCACGCTCCAGGTACTTGCCGTGGGTGTTGCCGATCAGGTAGTCCACTGGCTCGGTGAACAGCAGCGAGCGCAGGTGCCACATGTCTTTCTTCGGATACACCTTGCAGTTCTTGCCGAAGGGGCTTGCATCGAACAGGGCTTGCACTTTCTTGGCCCAGGTGTCGTCACCGTTGGTGGAGAGCACGGTGGTGGGTTCTGCGCCGAGCTCCAGCAGGAACTGGGTGAGGCCGAGCATCAGGTCGGGGTCGCCGTAGAGCGCGAACTTCTTGCCGTGCAGCATGGCTTGAGAGTCGGCAATGGCATCCACCAGACGACCGCGTTCCTTGGTCAGTGACTCGGGGATGGGTTTGCCGGTGAGGCGCGAGATTTCCATCAGGAATTTGTCGGTACCGCCCACGCCGATGGGTTGGTTCAGTGCGACCACTTCCTGGCCTTTGCTCTCGATGTACTTGAGCGTTTTCTCGGTGCAGAACTCCTGGAAGGAGATGGTCGCGGAGGCGTTGAGTGCCCCCTTGACTTCTTCCTTGGTGGTGCCGCCGTCATACATGCGGTATTCGCCGTCGGTCGGAGTGTCCCAGATGTCGGAGGTGTCGCCGAGGATGGTGTAGTCCGCGCCAAACTCGTTGAAGATGCGCTTGATCTCACGCAGGTTGCCGGTGGTGAAGCCGTCGAAACCGCCGATGAAGTTGACCTTGGCTGCAACCGGCTTGCGCGCGTCGGCTGCATCCCAGAAGTGCTGGATGATGCCGCGCAGGGCGTTGTCGTAGCCGGTGACATGGCTGCCGACGAAGGCCGGGGTGTGGGCAAACGGCACGTCGAACTCTTGTGGCACGCTGCCTTTGTTCTTGGCATTCTTGATGAAACCGTCGAGGTCGTCACCGATCACCTCAGCCATGCAGGTGGTGGAGACGGCGATCATCTCGGGCTTGTACATGGCGTAGGCGTTGGCCAGGCCGTCGATCATGTTGTTGAGGCCGCCGAACACCGCTGCATCTTCGGTCATCGAGGAAGAGACGCAGGAAGTCGGTTCCTTGAAGTGACGCGAGAAGTGCGAGCGGTAGTAGGCGACGCAGCCTTGCGAACCGTGCACGAAGGGCAGGGTCTTGGCGAAGCCGACGGCGGCGAACACAGCACCCAGCGGTTGGCAGGCCTTGGCCGGATTAACAGTCAGCGCTTCGCGGGCGAAATTCTTTTCCTGGTACTCCTTGGTCTTGGTCCACTCGATGATTTCGGTGACCTTGGCTTCAGGGTGTTTGTATTCGAAATTCTTTTGCTTGTTCTCGAACATCGATGTGTATTCCGGCTGGCGGAACAGCATCTCATGGTCTATTACTTTATCTGCTGATTGGCTGCTCATGGCATTCTCCAAATAGTTCGTTGCGGATTATTTCTTCCAGGGCGCTTTGGTCAGGTTCCATACCGGGCTGTTGATGGCCATGTCCATGTCGCGGGCGAAAATAGCGAAGCCGTCGTAACCGTGATAGGGGCCGGAGTAGTCCCAGCTGTGCATCTGGCGGAAGGGCACGCCCATTTTCTGGAACACGTACTTTTCCTTGATGCCGGAGCCGACCAGGTCAGGCTTGATCTTGTCCACGAAGTGCTCGAACTCGTAACCGGTCACGTCGTCGTACACCAGGGTGGAATCCTTGATGTAGTCGGTGGTGCGCTGGTAGTCGTCGTTATGGCCGAATTCGTAACCGGTGCCGACCACTTCCATGCCGAGGTCTTCATAGGCGCCGATCACGTGGCGCGGACGCAGGCCGCCGACATAGAGCATGACCTTCTTGCCCTGCAGGCGCGGCTTGAAGCGGTCAATCACGGCTTGCACCATGGGCTTGTACTTGGCGATGACGCGCTCTGCACCTTCCTTGATCTTGTCGTCGAAGTGGCTGGCGATTTCGCGCAGGGATGCCTCGATCTTGGTGGGGCCGAAGAAGTTGTATTCCACCCAGGGCGTGCCGTATTTCTCTTCCATGTGGCGCGAGATGTAGTTCATCGAGCGGTAGCAGTGCAGCACGTTGAGCTTGGCCTTGGGGGTGTTCTCGATCTCGGCGATGGTGCCGTCGCCGGACCACTGGGCGATCACGCGCAAACCCATTTCTTCCAGCAGGATGCGTGAAGACCAGGCATCGCCGCCGATGTTGTAGTCGCCGATAATGGCCACGTCGTAGGGAGACGGCTCGAACTTGTTCTTGTTCGGGTCGGTCTTGTCGAACACCCAGTCGCGGATCATGTCGTTGGCAATGTGGTGACCGAGCGATTGCGACACGCCGCGGAATCCTTCGCAGCGCACCGGCACGATGGTCTTGCCGTTCATTTCCTTGGACTTCTTCTTGGCTACCGCTTCGATGTCGTCGCCGATCAGGCCGATCGGGCATTCGGACTGGATGGAGATACCCTTGTTCAGCGGGAACAGGGCTTCCACTTCATCCAGCAGCTTGTCCAGCTTCTTGTCGCCGCCGAACACGATGTCTTTTTCCTGGAAGTCGGAAGTGAACTGCATGGTGCCGAAGGCGTCGATGCCGGTGGTGCCGATGTAGTAGTTGCGGCGTGTGGACCAGGAGTACTGGCCGCAGCCGACCGGGCCGTGGGAGATGTGGATCATGTCCTTGATCGGGCCCCACACCACGCCCTTGGAACCGGCGTAGGCACAACCGCGGATGGTCATCACGCCGGGCAGCGATTTGATGTTGGATTTTACGCCGCAGTCCGACTTTCCTTCTTCATGCACGTTCAGGTGTTTGGCTCGCTTCTTGGCCGTTTTTTCCGGGTAGATGCCGAGCACTTCCTCAATCAGTTCCTTGTTACGTGCTTTCGTTTCTTCAACAGTCAGGCTCATTTTGACCTCCTTCATATTTAACAAAAAATCCAGATCAGCTCCGCAAATGGCACGCTCTTCGATCACTATCCGCAAGCCATTTTCGGAGCTGCCTGAGTTCGCTCGCCCCAAGCGGCAGAGGCGAACGAGATGCGTGGTTCAAGCCGATCAGGCAGCGTTGGCGGCCTTGCCGATGATGGATTCGTCTTCCTTCTTCATGATGCCGAATTCCATCAGCAGGTCTTCCAGCTCTTCCATGGTGATTGGGGTCGGGATGGTTCCCTTGCCGGCGTTCTCATGGATCTTCCGGGCGAGCTGGCGATACTCTTCGGCCTGCTGGGATTCAGGCGAGTACTCCAGCACGGTCATGCGGCGCAGTTCGGCGTGCTGTACGACGTTGTCGCGCGGTACGAAATGGATCAGCTTGGTGCCCAGCTTCTTGGCCAGCGCTTCGGCCAGTTCCAGTTCCTTGTCGGTCTGGCGCTCGTTGCAGATCAGGCCGCCCAGGCGCACGCCGCCGGAGTTGGCATATTTCAGAATGCCCTTGGAGATGTTGTTGGCGGCATACATGGCCATCATCTCGCCGGACATGACGATGTAGATTTCCTGTGCCTTGTTCTCGCGAATCGGCATGGCGAAACCACCACACACCACGTCGCCCAGCACGTCGTAGGAAACATAGTCCACGCCGTCATAAGCGCCGTTCTCTTCGAGGAAGTTGATCGAGGTGATCACGCCGCGACCTGCGCAACCCACGCCAGGCTCAGGACCACCGGACTCAACGCAGCGAATGTCGCGATAACCGACCTTCATCACGTCTTCCAGCTCGAGGTCTTCCACCGAGCCGGCTTCTGCAGCCAGCGACAGAACGGTGTCTTGGGCCTTTGCGTGCAGGATCAAACGGGTAGAGTCGGCCTTCGGATCGCAACCGACGATCAGAATTTTTTGACCCATCTCGGCCAAGGCGGCGAGGGTGTTTTGTGAAGTGGTGGATTTGCCGATACCACCTTTGCCGTAGAAGGCAACTTGACGCAGTGCGCTCATTTAAATCTCCTTAAATAATTACCAATTAAAAATGGTCCGGTTGGTGACTTCGTTTGCTACCCGGCTGCTACAACTACTGTCCCGCGCCTATCTATCAGCAAGGGGCGTGCCAATGCCTTGAATGACTTTTCAATTCAATGTTTTTAAATGGTATTTATGATTTCCGTGGCGGCGTTTTAGCGTGTAGCGATGCTTACAATGTGCAACAAACTACATCTACTGGCGGGGGGAGAAATGGTGTAGTGAGGTGTGGAGGATATGCCTTGTGTGATAAAGCAGACGATTGTTCAGTTCAAAGAGCAGCTGGGTTGGCAAGGCATGGACATCCCTGCAGGGAAAGACCTTCAATTCACCCGATCGCCAGAGGGAATTAGCGGCGTTTTTTGAGTCGCTGCCTGCTGAGAAAGACGTGACAGATATGGCCAGGATCTACAGCGTGGCAGAAGCGAGCAGGGTAGAACTCAAGCAGGCTGAATATCACCTGGCGTAGCCAATTCGTAGCTGGTTTAGGCTTTTCTGCCTGATAGTAAGGTTTTTTGTGGCTACGAAAGATAATGGCGGGTGTTGCAGTGTGTTGATTGTAAATTGATATAAAATACACTGCGGCTTCTACGAACCAAGGGGTCAGGAGTTCGAATCTCTTCGGGCGCGCCATATTCGACAATGGCTTACAGCTTAACGGTTGTAAGCCATTTTTCTTTTGGTTTGCTCAATGGGTACACCAATGGGTACACCAGAAAACCGCTCGCCGATTCATTCGGCTTCAGCAAATTCTCGCAGCAGCAGCCCTTCTTACAGTGATGTGAGGTTTTTTCATTTCTGGCTTGTGCCAAAGGTGCCATTGGTTGCACATCCAGGTTTGCAGGGACGATCCGGCATACGGGGCCACATGATCGATCCGATAGACGCGCGTAGTACAGCACCATTTCAGGTTCGCAGTCCGCCCAACTCTTGTAATGCAATATAGGGGGCTGTCTTGCACGGCCAACTTGCCCAAGTGTGTCGCGTCATGCCAGCGACAATCTCTCTAGGCCAGGGGAAGGTGCTCGCGCTCTCCTGAATCATTTACGACAGTGAGGTGTGCCCGGTCAAAATACAGACTTGACCTACTGGTGTTCTTTCGCGGAACAGCTAGAGTGAAACGCCTCTGAATTCGTCTGGCAAATACGGCAACTAGCCCCCAAAAGATTCCCTGAAACGCGCACGCACCAAACCAAAAACGCAGGCATCGGTTCTGACGGTTTGATCTGCGTGTTCCACTCGTTGAATAAGGAGTCGATACCATGAAGAATGCCGCCATAGGAAGGTTGATGCGCCTGATTCTTGCGTTGCTCGTGCTGTGTGTCCCTGGGATGGCGAGCGCGCAGCTCACCTTCAGCGGCATCGTGGTTTTCGGCACCAGCGTTTCTGATCCGGGCAATGCATACGCCTTGCTGACTCGACCGGTGCCGGGCCTGACTTACACATGCAGCGTGACCCAGAGCCTGCCTCCCTACGCTACGGTGGTTGCGGAGGATCTCTATCCTTGCGCGCCGTATGCCATAGGCGGGCATCATTTCAGCAATGGCGCAACATGGATCGAACAATTTGCCGCGCGGCGCGGCCTCGCCATCGATGCCGGGCCAGCCTTCCGGGGCAGCAATGGCAAGGCGCATAACTACGCGGTGAGCGGCGCGCGTGCCACCGATGTGACGGGGCGGGTCAATCTGCCGCAGCAGGTGCAGGCCTTTCTGAGCGATGTCGGGAGCACTGCTCCGGCCGATGCGCTTTACGTGATCGAGATTGGCAACAATGACGTCGGTGATTCCTTGAAGGAATTCCTCGCGGTATATGGCCAGACCGGCGACCTGAATCAGGCCCTCGCTGCCGCGCAGACCGTCATTACCGACGCCCTGAGCAGCATTGCCGCCAATATGCAGGTTCTATACGCGGCTGGGGCGAGGAAGTTTCTGGTGTTGAATGCCGCAAAGTTCAACCTTGTTCCGATAGTTACCCTCCAGGGCGCACAAGCGATTGCTCTTGGCGGCGCACTCTCGGACGCATTCAATACCGGGCTTGTTCAAAACGTGTTGACACCGCTGAGTGCTGCGCTGCCCGACATTGAGATCGCACAACTGGATGTCGCCAGCCGCATGGTGGATATCATCAACCATGCCAATAACTATGGGTTGACGAACGTCAGCGGATTCTGCATTACCCCGAATGTTGCGCCGTTCAAGTGCGAGGAACCGAGCACTTTCTTCTTCTGGGATGGCATCCACCCGACCGCCGCAGTGCACTCGATCATCGCCCAGGCGGTAGCAGGTGTCCTGGCAGACTATCCGGCGCCCTAGGAAGGGCTCTTCGGAAGGCTCCATGACTCCCTCGATGTGTTCCGCCAGAATCGGCAGGAGGCGCTACAAGAGCGATTTTGATGGCGATCCTGCTGGATTTATGGCATTCACGATCAGCGTTATTCCTATGACTTCGGGGCGGTGAAGACCAACGCAATTGACCGCATCTCCCTGGACACTGCAGGGGCGAATTTCTTTTCTGAGTGGCCCCTGCCCGAACAGGGAAAACCACACTGATCAATCTCACGCGGCTGTCCTTCCAACCGCAGGGTACTCTTCATATTGCCAAGACCCGATTCAGGACGGGGACAACATTTCAATACGGTGGCTTATTTCATGTTGGGCCAAGGCTGGAATGCTAAAATCCAACCCCTGATAATTTCAGTATTCGCCAGCAATGGTTCACCCCACCTCCCGTTCCGCCTTTTCCCCATCGGCCACCGACCAGCCGGTGCAGGCCGATCTGCGCTCCATCGGCAAGCTGTTTCCGTACATGTGGGAGTTCCGCGGGCGGGTCATCGCGGCGCTGCTCTTCCTGATCGGCGCCAAGGTGGCGTCGGTGATGGTGCCGCTGGTGCTGAAGGAGATCATCGATGCGCTGGACAAATCGCATGCGCCGCTGGTGCTGCCGCTGGCGCTGATCGTGGCCTATGGCCTGCTGCGCTTTGCCAGCACCACCTTTGCCGACCTGCGCGATATGGTGTTCGGCAAGGTGACGCAGCGTTCGATGCGGCGCATCAGCCTGGCAGTGTTCGACCGCTTGCATGCCTTGTCGCTGCGCTTCCACCTGGAGCGCCACACCGGTGGTATCACCCGCGACATCGAGCGCGGCTCCAAGGCGATTTCCAGCCTGGTCGGTTACCTGCTGTTCCGCATCACGCCCACAGTGCTGGAGATCGTGATGGTGGCGGTGATCCTGATCGTCAAGCTGGACTGGGTGTTCGGGATGATCACGCTGGGCACGCTGGCGGCCTATATTTTCTTCACCATTACCATCACCGACTGGCGCACCCAGTTCGTGCGCCGCGCCAATACACTGGATTCCGAGGCGTATGGCAAGGCGATCGACAGCCTGCTCAACTATGAGACGGTGAAATATTTCGGCAACGAGCGCTATGAGTCAAAGCGCTACGACACCAGCCTGGCGGAGTGGGAGCGGGTGTCGCTGCAATCTCAACGCACGCTGGGCCTGCTCAATGCCGCGCAGGCCGGCACCATTGCCATCGGCGTGACGCTGATGGTGGTGCGTGCCGCCAATGGCGTGGTGGAGGGCACCATGACGCTGGGCGACCTGGTGATGGTGAATGCCTTCCTGCTGCAGATGTTCCAGCCGCTTTCCTTCCTCGGCGTGATGTACCGCGAAATCAAGCAATCCATCACCGATGTGGAGCGCATGTTCACCCTGCTGCATCGCCCGCAGGAGGTGCAGGATGCGGCCGATGCGAGGGAGCTGGCCATACGCGGGGGCGAGGTGAAATTCGATCACGTCAGCTTCAGCTACAACCCGGAGCGGCCCATCCTGCATGACATCAGCTTCACCATTCCGGCCGGCAAGACGCTGGCCGCAGTGGGGGCGAGCGGGGCGGGCAAGTCCACCCTGGCGCGCCTGCTGTTCCGCTTCTATGACGTCAACTCAGGCAGCATCCGCATCGACGGCCAGGACTTGCGCCATATCACGCAGGACAGCCTGCGTGCCGCCATCGGCGTGGTGCCGCAGGATACCGTGCTGTTCAACGAGAGCATCTATTACAACATCGCCTATGGCCGCCCCGAGGCGACGCGCGGGGAGGTGGTGGCGGCCGCCCGTGCCGCGCACATCCTCGGCTTTATCGAACGGCTGCCGCAGGGCTGGGACACGGTGGTGGGCGAACGCGGGCTCAAGCTGTCCGGCGGCGAGAAGCAGCGCGTGGCCATCGCCCGCACCCTGCTGAAGAATCCCTCCATCCTGATTCTGGACGAGGCCACCTCGGCGCTGGATACCCACACCGAGAAGGCCATCCAGGCCGAGTTGCTGGAGATCGCGCGCAGCCGCACCAGCCTGATCATCGCCCATCGCCTGTCCACCGTGGTGGAAGCAGACGAGATCCTGGTGCTGGATGGCGGCCGCATCATCGAGCGCGGCCGCCACCCCGAGCTGCTGGCCCGCAACGGCGCTTATGCGCACATGTGGGCGTTGCAGCAGCAGGCCGAGGAAGAGAAGACCGCCTGATTGGCGGATTTCTGCCTTTGTTCCAGCCCTCCAGGCTGCTTCCGTTCCTCAGGCGAGCTGTTGCAGCAAGGCCGCGCGCAATGCCGCCACCTCGAGTGGCTGCTTCAGTCTTTCTCCTGCCAGCCAGAAGGTGTCTTCTGCGCGTGAACCCAGGGTATTGATCTTGGCGCTGCGCACTTCCACATGATGCGCCGCCAATATGTGGGCAATACTCGCCAGCAAACCGGGCCGGTCGCCCGCGATGATAGAGAGCAGGTGGTTGCCTTTTTCATCCTGGCGGATGTCCACTTCCGGCGTGATCGGGAAGTGCTTGAGCTGGCGATTGACCCGCCCGGAGCGGGAGGGTTGCGGTAACTGGTGGCTGGCAAGCTGCTGGGCCAGTTCGTATTCGATATAGTTCATCACATCGCGATAGACGGTCTTGCCGTTGCCGGCGTCCATCACCAGGAAGCTGTCCAGCGCATAGCCGTGCTGGGTGGTATGGATCTTGGCTTCCATGATGTTGTAGTTGAGACGCACAAAGAAATCGCAGATGCGGAAGAACAGGTAGGCTTGGTCTGTGCTGTACACCATCACCTGTATGCCCTCGCCGATCCGGCTCAGGCGCGCCTTGACGATCGAGCCCGTGGCGTTGACACGATGTGCCAGCAGGCGCGTATGCCAGGCGATCTCGTGCGGCTCGTGGCGCAGGAAGTAGTCGGCATCCAGCTGTGCCCATAGCAGCTCATATACCTCCGGTGCAATCGCATACAGGCTGAGCATTTCCATGGCGCGCTGGCGCGCTTCGCCTACCTGGTCGGCGATCTTGCCGCCCATCATGTAGCGCCGTGTCGCCCAGAACAGGTCTTCCAGCAACTTGCCCTTCCACGCGTTCCACACCTTGGCGCTGGTGCCGCGGATATCGGCCACGGTGAGAAGGTAGAGGGCGACCAGGTAGCGGTCGTTTCTGATCTTTTTGGCGAAGGCCTCGATCACGTCCTGGTCCGACAGATCCTGCTTCTGTGCGGTGGAGGACATGGTGAGGTGGTGCTCCACCAGCCATACCACCAGTTCGGTGTCCTCGCGCATCAGCCCATGCTGCTTGCAGAAACGCGCTGCATCGCTGCGCCCCAGCAGGGAGTGGTCGCCGCCGCGCCCCTTGGCAATGTCATGAAACAGGCCGGCGATATGCAGCACCTCCGACCGGGCGAAATCCTTGATCAGCTTGCTGCAAAGCGGGAACTCGTGGGCGAATTCTGCAACCGCAAACCGGCGCAGGTTGCGCACCACCATCAGGATGTGCTCGTCCACCGTATAGACATGAAACAGATCATGCTGCATCTGCCCGACGATGCGGCCAAAGGCGGGCAGGTAACGCCCCAGCACGCCATGCTGGTTCATGCGGCGCAGGGCATGGGTCAGTCCCTGCGGCTGGCGCAGGATGGCCATGAACAGTTCACGGTTGTGCGGGTCGCGGCGAAAGGCGGCGTCAATGCGTGAGCGCGCGCGCCACAGGGCGCGCAGGGTGGCGGGGGAAAAGCCATTCAGGCGCGGATGCTGTTCCAGCAGCAGGAAGCTCTCCAGGATGGCGGAGGGCTCGCGCTCGAACAGCTGCTCGTCGCGTGCTTCCAGCACATCGCCGCGCACGATGAAGCGTGCGTTGACGGGATGGGTCACTCCGGCTTCCGGGAACAGGCGCGCGCGCATGTTCTGCAGCAACACGCTGTTGAGCTGCTGTACGGCCTGCCTGGTGCGGTAGTAGCGCTGCATCATCAGCTCGCTGGCGCGCCGCGTGGCGCTGGCAGCTATGCCCATCTCGGCGGCCAGCGCCGTCTGGTAATCGAACAGCAGGCGATCCTCGCGCCGGTTGGCCAGGTAGTGCAGGCGGATGCGCAGGGTCTGCAGCAGGGCTTCGTGCCGGGCAACGGCGCGGGCTTCGGGTGCGGTGATCATGCCCATGCGGGCCAGCTCGTGCCAGCTGGTGCCGAAACCGCAGGCACGGCTGATCCACAGCACGGTCTGCAGATCGCGCAGGCCGCCAGGGCTTTCCTTGAGATTGGGTTCCAGGTTGTAGTCGATATCGATGAAACGCGTGTGGCGCTGCATCTGTTCCTGCTGCTTGGCCAGGAAGAAGGCGCGCTTGCTCAGATGCAGCGCCAGTGTTTCGCGCATCTCCACAAACAACGGATGGTTGCCAATGATCTGGCGGGCTTCGAGCAGATTGGTCTGCACGGTCACATCGGAGGCTTCAGCCATGCATTCGCCCACGGTGCGCACGCTGTGGCCCACTTCGAGGCCGATGTCCCATAACACCTGCACCAGTTCCTGCAGGCGCTGCTGCAGGGGCTCGTCCGGTTGCTGGGGCAGCAGGATCAGCAGGTCGATGTCGGATTTGGGGTAGAGCTCCTCGCGGCCATAGCCGCCCACCGCGACCAGTGCCAGATCGGCAGGCATCTGCAGCATGCGCCAGACGCTGTGCAGGTGCTCATCGATCAGTCTGGCATGCGCACGCAACAGCCGCTGGGGATGGCCATGCGCGAGGTAGTCCTGGTGCAGCGCCTCGCGCGCTGCGCGCAGACTGTCGCGTATGGGCTGTAGGGGCTGCACCGCGGACCTGGGGCTTACAGTTCCGGAATAGGCGGGGATCCGGCTGACAGGGTGAGGACTTCGTAGCCGGTCTCGGTGACCAGGATGGTATGTTCCCACTGTGCCGACAGACTGTGGTCCTTGGTGACGATAGTCCAGCCATCGCCCAATTGCTTGATGTCCTTCTTCCCTGCATTGATCATGGGCTCGATGGTGAAGACCATGCCGGCTTCCAGTTTGAGGCCGGTCCTGGGTTTGCCGTAGTGCAGAACCTGCGGGTCTTCATGGAACACGTTGCCGATGCCGTGGCCGCAGAACTCGCGCACCACGCTGTAGCCCAGGCCTTCAACATAGGTCTGGATGGCATGGCCGATATCGCCCAGATAGCTGCCAGCCCTGACCGTGCGGATGCCGCGCCACATCGCGTTGTAGCTGGCCTCGCACAGGCGGCGTGCCTGGATGGATGGCTCGCCTACGTAGAACATGCGGCTTGAGTCGCCATACCAGCCATTCTTGATCGGTGTGACGTCGATGTTCACGATGTCGCCGTTTTTGAGTTTCTTGTCGCTGGGGATGCCGTGGCACACCTGGTGGTTGATCGAGGTGCAAATCGATTTCGGGTAGGGAGCATGGCCATGCGGCGCATAATTGAGCGGCGCGGGGATGCTGCCCTGCACGTTGACCATGAAGTCGTGGCAGAGCTTGTCCAGCTCGTCGGTGGTGACGCCAGGTTTGACGAATGGCGTGATGTAATCGAGCAATTCACCGGCCAGGCGGCCGGCAATGCGCATTTTTTCGATTTCTGCGGGAGTTTTGATGCTGACGGACATGATCTTCTAAAGGAACTGAGTGGCGGCAAGGATAGAGGATCGCGGCCTCAATAACAACCGCGTACGCAAGGTATTTATTGCTTCTTTCCGGTGATTTGTTGATAACGGATGCATATGCAGAGTACTCATGGCTTTTTTCCGTTCGTCCTGCAATAAGAGCCGCACATGCAGGGTTTATTGCTTTTTTCCCGTTTACTCCCCTAAAATTACAGATGGCCAGTCCGACTTTGATGGCTGGAACGATAAAACCAACTGGAGAGTGCAATGAAAAAGACAATTATGATGGCAGCCTTGCTGGCAGCTAGCGCCAGCGCCTACGCGGTGGATGGCGGTGCGGTAGTGGGTGGCGCGATTGGCGGCGGTGCCGGTGCAGCTATCGGTTCGCAAGTCGGTGGCCGTAATGGCGCCATCATCGGCGGTGCGATTGGCGGCGCGACCGGTGCTGCGGTCGGTTCTTCGCAGCAAAGATCTCAGCCGGCGCCTGCGCCAGTACGTACACGTCACTACGATGATGATGACTACAACGTTCATCGTGACAACGGCCGTCATCTGGGTCAGCGCAAGCATCATCGCCACGACGATTAAGGAAGCCATGATGAAATATTTGGCTTTGCTGGGCTTGCTGTTGCTGTCCGCTTGCACCGCAGATGGTCGTTTGCGTAACGATGCCTTGGGTGGTGCAATCGGCGGCGGCGCTGGCGCGGCCATCGGCTCGGAAATTGGCGGCCGCAACGGCGCCATCATCGGCGGTGCCATTGGTGGCGCTACCGGTGCTGCCGTTGGCAGTGACAGCGAAAGCCGGCGTACGCGCCACCGTCGTGATGATGACGATGAGTATGATGACGACGAACATCACGACAACGGACGGCATCTGGGGCACCGCAAGCATCACCGTCACGACGACGATGATGAAGACGATGACTGATTGATACAGGCTGTTGTCAGAACGTAAAAAAAGGCACGGTAACGTGCCTTTTTTATCGTCAAGAAACTGTAACAAAAAATTCATGTTACGGTGCCATTGAGTGGCAGAATGTGGCGCAATACGGCCGCACCGTCTGGCTTTTCGACAGTTGACTGGTGCCGGGACACGGCGTCTAATGCACGAAAAATTGTATTGATGGTCTGGAGGTCAAATGTTTGCATCTGCCGTAAGGCTTTTCTGTTTGTCCATGCTTCTGGCTTCATCCGCGTATGCCGATGATATTCATGGTGCCGGGGCGACCTTCCCGGCGCCGGTTTACCTGAAGTGGGCGGAGGGCTACACGATGCGCAAGGCTGCCAACGTGGAATACGCAGGTGTGGGGTCGGGCGAAGGTATCAAGCGCGTCGATGCACGCGCAGTTGATTTTGGCGCATCCGATATGCCACTCAAGCTCGAGGAGCTGAACAAGAAGGGTTTGCTGCAATTCCCCATGCTGATGGGCGCGATCACCCCGGTGGTTCATCTGCCCGGCGTCTTTGTCGGCACGCTCAAGCTGGATGGACCGACCCTGGCTGCCATCTATATGGGCAAGATACGCAAATGGAACGATCCGTCATTGCGTAAGCTCAATCCGGATCTGGAATTGCCGAATCTGGCCATCAGCGTGATTTATCGCGAAGACAAATCCGGCACGACATTCAACTTCACCAATTACCTGTCCAAGGTCAGCCCGGAGTGGCAGGCAGCCTTGGGTGAGGGCCTGAGTGTAAGCTGGCCGGAGGGGCAAGGGGCCAAGGGCAATGCCGGCGTGTCAGACAAGGTGGCCCAGATCGTTGGGGCAATCGGCTATGTAGAGTATGCCTATGCGATGGAGCGTCAGCTCGACTATGTGCAACTGAAAAATCGAGATGGCCATTTCGTCAAACCCAACTCGGAAACCACACAGGCGGCCGCTGCCGGGGCAGCGTGGGATGCAGGCAATGGTTTCGATCTGATCCTCACCGATGCACCGGGGCAGCGGAGCTGGCCGATTGCAGCGACCACGTTCATCCTGCTGCCCAGGAATAGCGCCGACGCGGCACATGCAAAAGAGGTGCTGAAATTTTTCGATTGGGCGTATCGGACCGGAGAATTGGCGGCCGTGTACCGGGATTATGTGATGATTCCGCACGAGCTAATGAACAAGGTGCGTACTACCTGGCAGAGCCTGAAGAGCCGGGATGGCAAACCTGTCTGGAATTGAGGACGGATCCTGGAATAGAAAAAGGCATGCCTGGGCATGCCTTTTTTCATTGGTGTGGCTGAAGAAGTGGCCGGCGTTCCCGGCCGCTTCAGTCAGCGCTCAGCGGATTACCACTTGTTGCCGTTGGTGTTGCCACGGTTTTGCGAGAACTTGCCGGCCGGGCGACGTTGCCCACCTTCGTTGTTGAAGGTGCGCGGCGTATTGCTGCGCGGTGCACCGGTGCGTGGCGCGGCGGAATTGAAGCCGCCACTGCGCGGAGCGCTGGCGCGATTGCCGTCCACGTCGCCTTGGCGCGCGCCGCCCGTGTTGCCGGCAAACTGGTTGCCGCTACGCGCGTTGTCGCCGAAACGGTTGTGGGATTGTCCCTCACGGCGTGCATGGCCGCCACGCTGGTCACGCGGGAAGCCATGGCGGCTGTCCGGGGCGTGGTGACGTGGTGCGCCATTGCCGCGGCCGCTGGGGGCCGGGCGTGGCTTGAATTTCGGCTCCAGGCCTTCGATTGTGTGAGCCTCGATGCGCTGGCCGGTGAAGCGTTCGATCTTCTTCAGATGCACGGCATCGCGATTGGATGCAAACGATACCGAGATGCCGCTGGCGCCGCCGCGGCCGGTGCGGCCAATGCGGTGCACGTAGTCTTCGGCAAACTTGGGCAGGTCGAAGTTGATCACGTGGGAGATGCCCGCAACGTCGATGCCGCGTGCAGCCACGTCGGTGGCCACTAGCACTCGGATGTTGCCGCGGCGCAGGTTGACCAAGGTGCGGTTGCGTTCACGCTGGTTCATGTCACCGTGCAGGGCTGCTGCGGCATGACCCT
>DATDDN010000025.1:0-12284 GCA_036523795.1 Gallionellaceae bacterium
GGTCAACCTGATCTGCCGCTTCTATGACGTGTCCGAGGGATCTATCCGTCTCGACGGCGTGGATATTCGCACGCTGCCGGTTTCGGAATACCGTCGCAACATTGGCCTGGTGCTGCAGGAGCCCTTCCTGTTCTTTGGCACGATTGCCGAAAATATTGCCTACGGAAAACCCGATGCAACGCGCGAGGAAATCATCGCTGCTGCACGCGCGGCGCATGCGCATGAATTCATCCTGCGCCTGCCGCAAGGCTACGATTCGCTGGCTGGCGAGCGTGGTCAGGCGCTGTCGGGCGGAGAGCGCCAGCGCATTTCGATTGCGCGTGCGCTGTTGATCAACCCACGCATCCTGATTCTGGACGAGGCGACCTCGTCGGTGGATTCGACGACGGAAAAAGAAATCCAGAAGGCGCTGGACAACCTGGTCAAGGGGCGCACCACGATTGCCATCGCGCATCGCCTCTCCACCCTGCGCCGTGCCGATCGCCTGGTCGTACTGGATCGCGGGGAGGTGCTGGAAGTGGGCAACCATGACGAGCTGATGGCCAAGGAGGCGGCTTATTACCGCCTCTATCAGGCACAGGCGCGCAATGTGGATGCCGACCTGGAAAATACCGACTGGAGCCGCAATGACTGATTTTCAATTGCACCGCAACGCCATGGGCAAGCTGGTCTATACCGGCGCAAGTGGCGAGACGCATGAAGGCGTGGTGCCTGTGCATGCCTTTCCCATTTCTGCGCCCGCAGAAGCCATTGCCCTGGTCGATGCGGAAGGCCATGAACTGGCCTGGGTAAACAACCTCAACGAATTGCCGGAAAACGTGCGCGCGCTGCTGCAGGAAGAGTTCCGCAGCCGTGAGTTCATGCCCGAAATCAGCCGACTCAGTCAGGTCAGCAGCTTTGCCACACCATCAACCTGGTCGGTCGAAACGGATCGCGGGGAAACTACGTTCGTGTTGAAGGGGGAAGACGATATCCGGCGCCTGAACGCGAATACCCTGTTGATTGCCGACAGCCATGGCATCCATTTCCTGATACGCGATCTGCGCAAACTGGACCACACCAGCCGCCGACTGCTCGATCGCTTCCTGTAGCGGGCGACAGGAAGCGGGCATCGATAGGGATTACGCCTTGCCGCCCTGCTGGGCGGCTTCAATCTGCTGGCGCACCTCATCCATATTCAACTGCTGTGCAGCCTGAATCAGGTTTTCCAGGCCGGACGCCGGCAAAGCGCCGGCCTCGGAATAGACGATGATCTTTTCGCGGAAGACCATCAGGGTGGGAATGGAACGGATATTGAAATAGCCGGCAAGCTGCTGCTCTTCCTCGGTGTTGACCTTGGCGAACACGATATTGGGGTATTTCTCGGACATCTGGTCATATACGGGGGCAAAGGAACGGCACGGACCACACCACGGAGCCCAGAAATCCACGATCACCAGATCACTGCCGGTAACCACGCTCTCAAAATTGTCTTGCTTCAATTCTACTGTTGCCATTTCGATTCTCCGTCTTTTAATTGTTGGCTGGCCCGGTCGAGCACTTGAATATCAGCATATCATTATATGCAAACTATGCCCATCGCACCGGCAGTTTACATTCTCCATTCCAGATAGGTATAGATGTAATTCGAGCCCCCATCCACATTGCCCAGCACCTGTGATGTGCCGAATATGCCTGAACGGTGAGTGACGCCAAAGCCGAAATAGGTTTCCTTCTGCGAGCGGATGCCGAGCAGATCGCCAACGCTGATGTCGATGCTGGGATCAAGATAATTCAGCAGCTTCGAAGTATTGCGCCCGCGTTCCAGTTGGTCGCGAGCCTCGACATAGGGAATTTGCTGGGCATACGAAATGCCTGCGCCAAAGCCGATACGCGTACGTACCCGGTCGCTCCACGGGAAGCCATAGTAATAGACCTTCATGTAAGCATTGAACTGCCAGAAGTCGTCCTGCAAGCCCTGTTCATCATGGCGCAGGAATGAGATGTAGCCCACGAAATCGATGGGCAGCCCGTTGAAGTTTTCGTAGAACGGCTTGCCCAGCTCGATCGCCGCCACCCTCGTGTGGTCGGTTGTCTGCATAGAGGTGCAGGACAAGCCCATGATGGGAAGCAGGTTACACTCGGTAGATCGCCCCTGAAACACTTTGACGATCAAAGGCGACGATGGCTCCATGGGGCGCTTCTGCGGCGAGAAATCGTAATCGAGCCCGACGAAACCACCGGTCTGCAACTTGCTTTCCACGATGGGGCTGAAGCGCACTTCATCGCTCCATCGCGTCGCATAGACGCCGCCGATCAGGCGCCAGTGCGGCGTCAGGTTGTAGCGCGCATCGATGCCAATATGGGTGTTGAGGCCCGTCCCCGCCTCATAGGCCGGGCGATTGATGGTGGCCTCGTTGGGCAGCACGCCGTAGTAATAATTGTTGAGTTTGGCATCGCGCAGGGCAAACATCATGTGCGGTGTCAGGATCAGGTCATTGCCGCGGATGTCATAACTGAAGCCGAACTGGAACTCGCTGCCCAGCGAAGTGCCGGATACGTCGCGCAAATATTCCACAAAATAGTTACCCCAGGGCTCTTTCCACTGATAGCTGGCTCCCCAGTCCAGTTCCGGGCTGCGCGGGGCCATGCCGGCCAATTCGGCAGGAGTGATATCGTATGGGTAGCCCTCGAAGCGATGGGTGAGGAACATGTCGAAACGCCGGGTGGCGCTGGGCAAATACTTCACGCCCACACGGTAGGCCTGCAGGTAGTAGTGCTCGCCTTCATATAAATACAGGGGCACCAGATCATGGCGCATGCCGCCACCGCGATAAAGTGAATCTTCAAAACGTAGAGCCAAACCCAAGCCGGCATTGCCGTTGTTGCTCAACAGATCTGACAAGGGCTCACGGGTTGGGCCAAAGCGTAGCGCAGAATCCAGGCCCTCCTCTGCAGTCATGACGGGAAGGTTTTCCTGTGGCGAGCCCGCGGCGCGGGGCAGCCCATCAACAACCTGAGGCGCAGAGTCTGAGGCAGACAAGGTACTGTTCGCAGCTTCCGTCGCTTGGCTCAGCGGAGAAAGGATCAACATGCACAGGGCAAGAATGGCAAGATGCCAACGACTAGCCTCTGGGCTGGCAACAGGCTGATAAACTGTGGGAGAAGAAGAAAAGCAGTGAGACACGGCGCGGTTCCTGGGGCAATGCGGGTTAAAGATCCCCGGCAAGTGAATTGCCTGATCAAAATAGCCCGGCATTATATCGAAAACTGGCAATTCCATTGGCGTTACAGAATTTACGGTTGGCGTGACGAGCCAAGGCCATATTCGCTACCATAACCGCATGTTGCCTTTATCCAGATCAGCACTACTGTCTGCCGTTTTCCTGCTCGTCTGGACATGCCATGCATTCCCTGCCAGTCCGCTTGAATCACCTCTCGATCTCAGGGAGATCTATGCAAGAAAGGTTGATCGCCAGCTCCTCGTGCCACAAGAGGAACAACGATACTACGCCAACCTGCTCACCACTACCCTGCAACAGCACGGATTGCAGGATCTGCCGGCGCAATACCTGCTTCTGGTCGATCGTAGCGATGCCGTCCAAGCCATCTTCCTGTTCTGGCTAAGTGCAGATGGCAAGCCGGATTTCATCGGCGCCTCACCAGTTTCCACCAGCGTGAAGGGCGGCTTCGAACACTTTGAGACCCCGTTAGGCGTATTTGACCATAGCTTCGCCAACCTGGATTTTCGCGCCGAAGGCAGCAAGAATTCAAAAGGCATCCGCGGCTATGGCGTCAAAGGCATGCGTATATACGACTTTGGCTGGGTGCAGGCACCCAGAACGTGGCGAGCGGGAGTGGGCAACATGCGCCTGCAAATACACTCGACAGACCATGATTACCTGGAGCGCAGACTGGGCAGTGTGCAATCCAAGGGCTGCATCCGCATACCGGCGTCCCTGAATCGGCTCATCGACCACTACGGCATTCTGGATGAAGGATATGAACGCGCCGTTGCAGAGGGGAAAAAGCCATGGATTTTGCAGTCTGGGCGGGAAGCCACACCCTGGTCGGGACGTTATCTGCTGATCGTTGATTCAGAGCGCAGCAGCCGGCCCGACTGGTCGCCAGCGCCGGTCATCCCCGCCACCAGGAAAAAGAAGGCACCCGTACCTGTCTCCGCGCCCGAGACGTTGCCGATCAGTAGTCCTGCCCCGGCTCCGGCTCGGCGTCCCCCATCCTGAGCGCTGCCCAGAATTCGGCATTGGGCAAGGCCGCATGCTTCATGCGATTGAACTCCTTGCGGTTGCTGTCAATCTGGCGAATCAGTTCGCTGCTCGGTGTATCGCGCACGCCATCCAGCACAGACTCCAGCGAATTGCCCACCAGCCCGCCCGATCTTGCTTCGACCACCACGGTTTCGCCGCTGGGCGTGTTCAATACGTAGCCCATGACGCTCTCGCACAGGTGCACAGCTTCCGATGCATATACCTCCACGTCCGTGCACAGCGCGCGGCCCCGCACGCCATAGCGGTCACGCTCTATCATCCAGATGGTCAGCGGGACCGGCGTTTCCGCCGCCATGGCCGGGACTGATTCCGTCAGGGGCTGCGAAGCACCACCTTGTGCGCCGTTGGTCTGGCCTGCGGTATGCGGGGGCGTGGAATTGCGTGACTCTTGGGCAAAGCCGAGGGCACGCTTGAGTTTGAAGAAGAGGCTTTCTGTCATGGCTGGTCAATCTCGATGCATCTTTCCAGCCATTATAAATGGCGCGACCCCATCCTGAAGAGTTGTGCCTACCATTGGCGAATTTTCTCCAGATAGAACGCCAGGCGCTCGGGCAACTCCGCCGGTTTGGAGACGGCACGCTGGGCCAGGGCAAACAGCGGATAGGCTTTCCAGTCAAACAACTGGTATTTCGCCACCATGGCCAGGGTATGCACCCCTTCGCCAGAAATGTCTGAATAATCGCCATGCGCAATTTTCCGGCCCAGTGCATGGTGATGGGAGTCTTCGCTGGTTGCCGTGGTCAGCAAGTCGCCCAGGCCCGCATAACTGTAGGGGGTGTGAGGTTCCCCGCCGAAACCTTGCACGATCTCTGACAACTCCGAGATCGCCGTGACCATCAGGTGGCCCCGCATGTTGTCGCCCAGCCCCAGCTCGTCAGAAATGCCGAACATGATCGCATACACGTTCTTCAGGATGACCGACCAGGCACGCCCGTGCATGTCGCTCGTTTGCTTGAGAATCAACGCACTTCCCTGAAACAGTTCGTGCAGTTTGTTGAACTGCTGCGGCTCCGACAATACCACGTCGGCAAAGGCATATCGCCCCAGGCGTATCTCCTCGGAGATCATCGGTCCGTACATCACGCCATAATGACAGCGCTCTGCCAGCGCCTTTTCAAACACCTGGGCTGCGGTACGCCCTCCTTCATCCAGCCCTTTGGCGATGGTGATGCACAGGCTGTCCGGGCGCAACAAAGGCGCAATGCGCGTGGCGATTTCCAGGTGCGGGTTGACAGGAAGGCAGAACAACACGACGTCAGCCTGCCCCGCCTCCTGCTCCAGCGTCGAAGCATGGTCCTTCACGCCATCTACGTCCCAGATACGCAACTCATGGCGTCCGTTCAGCAGATACTCCATGGCGTGCCCCATTTCGCCATAGCCCAGTATCAATACCCGTAGTTTCATTTACCACCTCACAAAAAATCCATGCCGATGTAAACTGCCTGAAAACTGGAAGCAGGCATGGCGAACAAACACCTCGTATTCGTACCCGGCAAGAATCCCAAGCCCCGCGCCGCCCAGCACCGCGAGCTGCTCTGGCGCACGCTGCTGGAGGGTGTGCGTCGTGCAGATGCCCATACGGCTGGCCTGATGCTGACGCACTCCGAGCAGTTCCACCTGGTCAGCTGGAATTATCTTTACTACCACCGCTACAAGGATATCACCCGGGAGATTCCCTGGATTGATGCCTTGGTGCACAAACATGGGCCCACCAAGCAGGACATTGATGAAGCGCACTCGTGGGACAACAGGCTTAGTCGCGTTGTCCTGAATATCGTCGATCACCTGCCGCTTCTGATCCGCTTTCTGCCTGATGAGGCGCGCAGCACCGACCAGGAAATCCGGCGCTACTTCAATGACGGCGGCAATGTTGCCAGCCAGATACGCAAGCTGCTCAAGCATGTGCTGCGCCCCCTCCTGCAATCGCAGGACCCGGTCCTGCTGATCGGACATAGCCTGGGTTCGGTCATTGCCTACGATACGCTGTGGGAGCTGACCCATCAGGAGGGGTTGTCGGGCAAAATTAACTTCCTGACCTTGGGCAGCCCCTTGGGCATGCACTATATCCAGAACCATCTGCTCGGGTTGAATCAGCGCGGCAGAAATAGCTATCCGCAATTGATCCGGCACTGGATCAACATCTCGGCAGAGGGGGACATTGCCTCCCTCAACCGGAATTTCCATGACGGTTTCAAGGAGATGCTCGAGCAAGGCGCAGTCGAATCCATCGAAGATCACTGTCAGGGCATCTACAACTTCTTCCGCTCACAGGAAGGACTGAACAGCCACCGTTCCTATGGCTATCTGGTCAACCCCGCAATCGGCAGCGTCATCGCGGACTGGTGGAAGAAACACTAGGCAAGCCTGCCTGAATGCTCACGGCCTGCTCAATGATTCATTTCGAGCCTCCTGTTTCTTCAGACGTACCCAGCTCAACAAGCCGATCGCCAGGGTGACCAGGAGACCGAAACCAGTGGCGGCCATGATGGGCGGCAATCCCGCCTTGGTCATCACCACGTATACGCCTACCATCAGCATCATGCTCAAGTTTTCGAAGAAATTCTGCACCGCCACGGCGTGGCCTGAGCCAACGGTCTGATGGCCGCGCTCCTGCAGGAGCGCATTTAGCGGCACCACATAGAAGCCGCCGCAGGCGCCGATCAGCACCAGCATGACGATGGCAGCCGGCATTGCCGTGACATGGGCAAACGCGATAATCAGCAGTCCAATCAGTATGCCGGCTGGCAATGCGCGATTGACCGTGTGCAGATGGACATAGTGCGCCGCAGCAGCAGCGCCCAGCGCGATGCCGATGGCAACCACACCACTCAGGTTGGCTGGCGTCTGGTTATCGAAAATCAGCAGGGCCGCCGGCACCCAGGCGACCAGCAGGAAGCGCAAAGTGCTGCCCGCCCCCCAGAAGATGCTGGTACCGACCAGTGAAAAACGCGCGTCCGGGTTGCGCATCAGTGTCGTTAGAGAATTCCAGAATTCCCGGACCAATGGCACCAGGGCGAGGCGAGCAGACGGGTGGGCTACCGGTAACTTTGGAATGAACGCGTTGGCGACTGCCGCCAGCAGGTAGCAGCCAGCCACAGCAGCCAGCGCACCGCTCACGGACCAGTCAGCCAGCACACCGCCCAGCACGGCCCCGAGCAGGATGGCGACAATGGTGGAGCCTTCCATCAGGCTGTTGGCCTTGACCAGTTTGTCCGGCCCGACCATCTCGCCCAGGATGCCGTACTTCGCCGGTGAATAAGCCGCTGCGCCGATGCCGACCAGATTGTAGGCAATCAGCGGATTCAGACCCACCAGCATCGCCTCCGCGCCAATGAATTTAAGGGCGTTGGCAATCAGCATCGCCCTGCCCTTGGGGATGGCATCGGCAAACGGCCCGGCGAAAGGTGCCAGCAAAATGAAAGCGACCGCGAATACCTCCTGCAACACCGGCGTCAGCCAGTCCGGTGCATGCTGCAGCTTGAGCAAGGCGATGGCGGCGAACAGCAATGCGTTATCCGCCATCGCAGACAGGAATTGCGCGATCATCACTGCCATCATGGCGCGGGAAAACAGGCCGTAGGCCGCAGGAGTCGAGTGCTGGTTCATGACCTGGTTCTTTCAAAAAAGGGGCGGGTTTCAAAAATGGCAGACGGGAACTTGTGTTGCCCGGCATGCAGGCTGCGTTTGAGCACGAAATCAAACAGCAGGGGATTGTGCTGACGGATCTCGTTCAAGGGCGCGACCGCCTGTTCATCCAGCAGGCCTTCTTCCGCCAGCCTGGATGGAGAAAACAGCGGCATGATGCCCGGCAAGGGATAATCGGAGCCATTGAGCAGGCGCGCGTGCCAGTCGCTGTACTCCAGCACGTGTTTCAGCGCCCAGGCGCGGTTCAGCTGGGTCAGCGCGGAGATGTCGCCAAACAGCAGGCCCTGGTAGCGCGCCTCGCCCATCATGCGTGCGAAGAGCTCGAAGCTGCGCACGCGCGGGCCGTGTTCGCCGGCATCGAGATCCTGGTCATCGCCGTCCGATGCGCAATGGGCCACTACTACGCGCACGCCGTGATCCAGCGCGCGGCGCAGGCGCAAGGGATTACCCCACTCCTGTGAGCCCCCCTGCACGGCCATTTCGCGCCCGGCATGCGAAATCAGCGGCAGCTGCAACTTGGCCAGCGCCTCATATAAGCGGTCACACCGCGCAGACAAAGGATCGATGCCCATCGCCGAAGGCAGCCACTTGATCGCCCGCGCGCCTTGTTTCGCCACGGCCTGCAGGGTTTCCACGCAATCCTGCCGATACGGATGTATGGACGCCACCCACTCGAATTCGGCCGGGAATTGCCGCGCGGTGGCTGCCGCATACTGGTTCGGAATATAGAACAGCGACTGCTCCTTCTGCGCCCTGCCCTGTTCGTCGTGATACCAGTCGAAGGCAAACAGCATGGCCTTGAAGCCGGGGCGCATGCCGTCGATCAGGTTGCGCATACGCGCCACGTAGCTGCTGTCCATCTTTCCAGGCTCGTCATGGATGCAGCCGGCATTCAGGTAGAACAGTTTTTGCAGGTGCAGTACCGGGTGCCAGTAACTGTCCATCGCCGGGCTGAACCAGGCGCCGCTGCCCGAATCGCCCGAACCGACCAGATGGGTATGGCAATCCCACACCTTGGCCGCATCCAGCCCCTCCCACGCGGCGCGCACCAGTTCATGATCGGCCAGCGCCGGGGGCAGAGCGCTGCGGCACGGATTGCGCAAGCCCTGATCCGGCCAGTAGCGTGCCGAGGCCGCGCCCGCCGCCACGAGTCCCAGCAAGGGCATGGCCGCAAGAAAGGTGCGCCGCTTCATGCAGCCGATTCCGCCATATTCTTCAGGCTGACGTAGTCCGTCTTGCCGGTTCCCAGCAAGGGCAGCTCTTTCAGGTGAATGATCTTGCGTGCGATGGCCAGCTCCGGGCTGCCCGTTGCCTGCGCAGCCGTCTTGAGCGCATCGCGCGTCAGGGCCTCGTCGGTGGTGAACAGCACCACGTTCTCGCCGCGCTGTGCGTCGCTCTGCGTACTGGCCGCATGCTGGCCGGCGGGCGAGGCGCGGTTGGCGATCTGTTCCACTACCTCCAGCGACACCATTTCGCCCGCCACCTTGGCAAACCGTTTGACGCGGCCTCGGATCTGCACGAAACCGTCCTCGTCGATCTCGACCACGTCGCCGGTGCTGTACCAGCCATCGCCCATATCGGAGGCCGGCGGTTTGAGTACACCGGGATTATCGAACAGGTAATAACCGCTCATCACGTTGGGTCCGCGTACATGCAGCACACCGCCATGCTCGATGCCGGGTACGCTTGTGAGCCTATGCTCCATGCCTGGCAGCAACGGCCCCACCGTGCCGGTTCGATAGGCCATCGGCGTATTCACGGCAAGCACCGGCGCGCACTCGGTTGCACCATAACCTTCCAGGATACGAATGCCGAATTTTTCCATCCAGGTCTTGCGCACTTCCTCGTTCAGCTTTTCCGCGCCGGCCACCACATAACGCAGCTTGTAGAAATCGTAGGGGTGGGCAAATTTGGCGTAGTTGCCGAGGAAGGTGCTGGTGCCGAACAGTACGCTGCAGTTGCGGTCGTAAATCACTTCCGGAATCACCCGGTAATGCAGCGGCGACGGATACAGGAAGATTTTTGAACCGGTCACCAGCGGCATGATGCCGCCGCAGGTCAGGCCGAAGGCATGGAATAGCGGCAGCGCCACGAGGAATTTGTCTGATGGCGAGAAGTCGATTACTGCCCGGATCTGCGCAATGTTGGCCAGGATGGCGCGGTGCGACAGCACCACGCCCTTGGGTTTGCCCTCGGAGCCCGAAGTAAACAGCACCACCGCCGCATCGTCCGGCTCACTGTAAAGCGTGGCCAGGCGCGGCAGCCAGCGCGCATACCCCAGCAGCCACAGCTTGTCGAACAGGCCGAATTGCGGGCGCAGGTCCTCCAGGTACAGCACGCGCACGTTGGCCATCGCCGCTACCGTTTCAGTCAGGCGCGCCGTCTCCAGGAAGGCGCGCGAGGTCAGGATGGTACCTATTTTTGCCGCCACGCAGGCGTTCTGCATGCCCTGCGTGCCGGCGGTGTAGTTGAGGAGCGCCGGCGTGCGGCGCATCGCGCTCATGCCGAAGATCAGGCAGATGGTCGTGCTGATGTTGGGCATCAGTACGCCTATCGTCTCATTCTGCTGCGAAATCTTGCTGATAATGCGTCCCAGCGCCAGGCTCTTGGTGAGCAGCTGGCCGTAAGACTCCTCTTCCTGCTTCATGTCCTCCAGCAGGCGCATGCCGCGCCCATGCGTGCTGATCGCATCCAGGAAGGCGCTGAACAGGGTCTGTACCGGTTGCGAGCGGAACAGCATTTCCTGCATCAGGCGCCGCATCGCCTCACCTGCCTTGCGCCGGCGCAATTTGGCGGTGGGTGCGTCCGGCATGGGGATGTGCTCGGGCGGCAGGATGGACAGGGTGATCCTGGGAAACAGCGTGCGCGGATAATCACCGGTCAACCGGCTGAAATAGGAGCGGGCCGGGCCATCCAGGCGCACTGGCAATATGGTGGCGCCACTCTTGGCTGCGACGAATGCCGTGCCGTCGTATACCTTCATCAGGCTGCCGGTCATGGTGATGCGTCCCTCGGGGAAGATCACCACTGGCTTGCCCTCCTCCAGCAGCCTGATCACCTTCTTCATCGCCAGCGGGCTAGTCGGATCCACCGCCAGATGCGGCACATGGCGCAGGATCAAACGGAAGTACCACAGCTTGAACACGCCGGTATGCACCACAAAGGTGGCGCGAAACGGCAGGAATAGCCCCAACAGCAGGCCATCCAGAAAGGATTCATGATTGGCAATGACCAGCAGCCTGTCATGTTCCAGATGCGTCGCGTCTCCTCGCACCGTTACTCGAAATACCACCCTGAAAAACAGTCGCAACAGGCTTGCCAGCATCTGAATCCGGTCCTTAGTTTTGAAATTTCTTATACAGGAACAGCCCAATTCGAGTGGGCGTCCTCCCCGATTGCATCCGCGACCTTATGGCCGGCAGACAAATGATGTTCTCAGGAATGAATCACTTAAGCAAGATTCCTGAATGATTTGTGGATGTGTTTCTGCGCCATTCTCATGTGCAAGATTGGTATCCAGGTGGCAAGCTGGGGCATCTGCACTAGGCGGCCGGCAGGCGTTGTGTTTATTGCCACGGGTGCTTGTATTTGGCGCAGTGTCTTGATACAGTGCCTCGTCTTTTAACCACAAGGGAGTGAATAAGATGAACAAGGCAGAACTGATCGAAGCAGTAGCAAAATCCACCAAGCAAAGCAAAGCCGGCGTTGAAGAAGTGCTGAACGCGCTGATGGCGACTGTACAGGGCTCGCTGGTCAAGGGCGACAACGTACAACTGGTTGGTTTTGGTACCTTCGCCGTTGAGTCCCGCGCAGCCCGCGTAGGCCGTAACCCAGCGACTGGCAAGGAACTGAAGATTCCGGCCAAGAAAGTTGCCAAGTTCAAGGTAGGCAGCAAGCTGAAAGACGCTGTTGCCGGCTCCAAAGCCAAGAAGAAGTAATCCGGAGTCAGCTCCAGAAAAAAGCGGCCTGCATTGCGGGCCGCTTTTTTATTTGTCCGGCGCTGCTCAGCGCCAGTCTATTTCTCGCTCCCCCTGCCCGCGCAGCCAGTGATTGATGCGCGAAAACGGCTTGCTGCCGAAGAAGCCGCGATGCGCCGACAGAGGCGATGGATGCACCGATTCAATCACCAGATGGCGTGTTCCGTCTGGAATCAGGCTGCGCTTGCCCTGCGCGTGCTTGCCCCACAGCACGAAAGCCACAGGCTGTTCCGAGCGGCCAAGCGCTGCGATCACGGCATCGGTCACCGGCTTCCAGCCGATATTGGCGTGCGATCCCGGGCGATCCGGCGCAACCGACAAGGCAGTGTTGAGCAGCAGTACCCCCTGTTCAGCCCAGCGCGTCAGATCGGTTTCCAGGTGCGGAGTGACCTGC
>DATDDN010000026.1:0-9098 GCA_036523795.1 Gallionellaceae bacterium
CTGCTGGCTTTGCCGGTGGTGTTGCGGATGCGTCCGGTTTCCCAGGCGCATCCGTAACAGCACCGCCCCCGGCTGCTGGCGGTGCGTCCGGTTCTCGCCGCAAGTGCGGATACAGGGCAAGGAATTTCTCGACCCTGCGCACCTTGCCGCCTATGCGCAGCTGTGCATCACACTCGGCCTCACAGTAACCAAACGGCTGGCCGTTCTTGTCCTTTGTGATGCGCATGCCGTCCTTTGTGCCACATACAGGGCAGTTGATATGCCCGATCAATTCACCCTTAGCCATGATTTCCCCCTTTCGATTGCTCCACGAATTGCTCTAGCCCGTAAACGTCGAATTTATCCTCCTTCACCGCCAGCGTGAGCTGCACCCATTGCAGCATGTGCCCTGCCAGCGTGGCTTGATCGCGCTGCATTGCGCTGATCGCGTCCAGCAGTGGCACGACATACGGCCCGGCCATAGTCTTGATGTGAATTGGTGCCTTTTTCCACTCAGCTACGGCCCTTGCCACTTCCTGCGCTGCTGTTGCTCGTTGTTCGCTCATTTGCAAATCCCCTCCCATTCCAACTGCGCAGAATATGCATTTTGGTATCGTATCGCCGCCCCCTCTGCTGCCGTTTGCCATTGTTGCGCCACCTCTGCGGCCTGCTCTGCCGCCTCTTTCATGCGCTGCGCCATGTCTGCTGTCTGGTTGTAGCTTTCAAGCTCTGCGTCTGCGTTGCGCCGTGCCCTTATGGCTGCGTCCTGATTTTGTTGCTTCATTGCCTGTGCTGCGTCCATCTTCCTTCCATCCTGTGGTTAGATAATTTCTAGCTGTTCACCCTTTGCGACTTTTTCCGCGTACCGCAACAGCAAATACGTATGCAAGGTCTGGCGCGATACCTTCATCACTCGCGCAATTGCCGTGTGTGCCACCTTGGCATTAATCAGCGGCTCGATTTCCTGCCATCTGCCGTCCAGCTTGTTGCGCTTGCCTTTTGCGCCTGGCTGCCGCCCTACCGGCAAGCCGTTCCGCTTGCGTGCGTCCAATGCGGCCTTTGTGCGTTCTCGCAGTAGGTCGCGCTCGATCTCTGCCGCCATCGCCAGCACGGTAACCACGATCTTTGACGCGGTAGACCCGTCAAGCATGATCCCCGATTTAACCGCATCCACTGTTACGCCCTTTTCGGCTGCGGCCTGTAGGAAGGTGAGCACGCCCACGGTTGAGCGGGCAATGCGGGAAATTTCCGACACCATGATTTTGTCGCCGCGCTCGCATCTCTCCAGAGCACCGGCAACGGCCCGCTCCTGCCACGGCTTCGCCCCGCTGGCGGTGTCGCTGATCCATTCAGGGCTTGCGCATTTCGCGCTGATGATTTCCCGCTGGCTGGCTTCGTCCTGCTTGTCTGTGCTGACGCGCAGATATGCAATCGTTTTCAATTTGCGACCCTCCTGTATTCTGTGCATTCCATATGCACAACTGGCATCACAACTTTCCCGACTGGCTGCGAATATGTAACCGGGTCTTCTTTCACGCACTGCCATTTAGCCTTGTTCAGCTGGTATGCTGGGCTTGACGCTTCGTCAATAATTCCCCAGGCCATCACCCCCAGCAATAATGCAATCAGCAACCAGATTGCCGCTTCTGAAATGTAGCTCATCTTATTTTTCCCTTCGAATTGTCCAATTTTTTACGCTGTCCAAATTTATTCGCACAGCGCGGCCAATATATACCGTTTCTGTCTGCTGTCTACTCTGTGCCTCTGTCTAGCTTAAACGGTCGTTTATTTTTTACAGTTAAGCACTCGTCGCACTCTTCCCGCCTTTCCTCTTCCGTTCTGGTATCCCCCAATGATGGCCCGCAATTCATCGTACAAACCTTCCTTTCCTCTTCCAGCGCTTCAAGCTCTCCCGGCTCATTCAGTTTTGCCGTTAGCGCTATCCCAAGCCTGTTGTATGGGTGATCTGTATGCAAGCTCGGTTCTGGATATGTCCTGTTGAACCACGCAAAAAAATCCATTGCCCGCCTTTCGATCTCCGTCATTGCTTCCCCCTTCCGATCGCCGCATACAGGTTCGGAAGGTGCTTGCGCATCAGTTCCCGCCGCTGCTCCAGCGTGCTTGCCGGTGCCGTGCCGCTCTCCAGCAACAAGGGCGGGTTGCACTCGTGCGGTAATTCCGGGTTGTAGAATGTGGGCTTGCTCTTGTCCAGGCGGCTCCAGTCCTGCTCCCTGGCGAATACGCGCTTATCTGGCATGGGTTCCGCCCCCCTGGCTGCGCTTATGACCACTTCCAGCATGGCTGCCTGCACTACCGGCACGCGCTCCTGCGTGGCGAGTATTTCCCCGATCTGTCCAAAGGATCCATACAGCCTGCCTGGATACTGCTCGACTGGCGGCATCCCCGAACGCTTGGCGATGTACGCGCCCGCGTCCCTCGCCGTGGTGCGCAGCAACTCGCTGTATGTGTCGCAGCCCCGCCACCTGGCTTCTTGTGGCCTGGGGCTGAGTATGTTGAGGTGCAGCCCCCCGAACAGCTCGCCCGTTTCGATTGTCCAGATGCCAGCCGGTGCCAGCGCCCGCCGCATGAATGAGGCATGCACCGCCTTGACGGCTGCTGCTGTGTTGTCGTGTGGCTTGATAACCGTCATTGTTAACGGCCCGTACTGCTGCTCTATCGCTTCCGCTACCCCTGCAATCTGCTGTTGTCTGCGGCTGGCGCAGTAGTCGCATTTCCTGGCGTTTTCGCATCTTGATCTGCTGGTGCATGTCTTTTCCCCCATGTCTACCCCGAAACGTAGTACTTAACCCCGCAAACGTAGTACTTAACCCCGCAAGCGCGGGGTTAACTCATACGGAAAACGTAGTACTTAGCTGTATAGAGTAAATAAGGTAAACACCTACCCCGGCCCCGATCACCGCCGCCCATGCCGCCCGGCGTAAAAAAACCCGCCGTCTTTGCCGAAGCATCAACAGGCGGGACTCGTTGTATAGATACAGGCGGGCCGCGCTCATTCTTCGTCACTCCAGAAACGGCAGCCGAACTCCGCGCCAGTCATAAACTCTGCCTCGTAGTCTTCTGCATCCCAATAAATTAGGCGTGTCTCGTCTCCCTCTTCCGGTTCATCCGTATAGCTGAATTTGTCACAGTCGCACCATCCGACCTTCCCTAGCATTTCTGGTTTAATGCGCCATGACTCTGTGGCTTTCGTCCAGTGCGTGCACGTCTCGCAAATACCCTTCATTCCCATTTTCTAGCCCTCCAAGGCGTTAAAAAGCCCGTTACGGTTACGGTAACGGGCTGTTACTGTTACAGGCCGGTGTGATGGCCTTCGCTGTCGGCCTCGTTGGCCTCGAATACGGTGTGCGCCACTTCGATCATTTCCGCCAGGGCTGCGTCAAAGCTGATGCCCGACTTTGCCGCGTGGTCTGCCACCTTGGCGATTGTTTCCTCTTCCTGAAATGTCTCAATGCGATTGATTGCCATGCTGTGCGCCCTCCTTAGGCTGGTTGTTGGGTGTCCTCGGTGCGGCTCTTGGAGGTGGCCGACACCTTGGACGGGCGCAATATAGTCCGATGACCTCTGACGTGTCAATAGCGCATATGACGTTGACGTAAATTGGACAAAGGACTATAAACCGCTCCATGCAGTTACGGTAACGGTTACCGTACTGGCCTTGGAGGGCAAAAAACATGAAAACTACAGCAGATTTTCTGGATGATTTGCAGCCACCGCGCCGCCGACTAAGTACCCCAGAAGCTGGAAAAGCATTTCCTGCGTCATACGCCCGGCCCCGGCTGCTCGCGTAACCTCTTGACCACTTCCGCCACGATCTCGTCGTCCAGGGTGTTTGTAGTGAGCGGTGCGGCCTTTTGCAGGGTGTAGATAATGACGCGCTCTACAACTGACTGTAGAAAGCTCTGGGTCAACAGCTTGGCGAAGATCGCCACGAATACATTAGGCAGTGCGGCCAGGATTGCGGCAAGCAATGTAGACATATCAACCCCCGAACAGTGATTTAACGAACTTTCCAGCCGGACACGCAAAAGAGGCGTCCAGGGTGCGGCCCTCTGCAATGGCTTTTTCGCACTCGGTCTTGCTGGTCTGCGGCACGGCCAGCAGCTCGCCCAGTCCAACCACGGTGCCCTCCACTGCCCCGCCTGCGGCATTCACTGCGCCCTTTGTTACGTCCTTGGCAAATCCGCCTACGCCCTTGACGGCCACCCAGACGACGACAATCGCGCCCAGGGCGACCACGCCAACCAGGACAGGGTTATTTTTAACGAAGTCTGCCGTACTCATGCCATCCGCACCCCGCTGTCAATTTGCGCCAGGTTGTAGGGCTGCTGGCCGTTCTCGTGCTGGATGATTGCCGCGATGATTTGCGGCTTTGCCCGGCTGACTTCTAGGCGCACATCTGGGTCAACCCCTACCGCGTCCGCCACGGCTTCCACATAGGCGTCTGTATCGTTCTCGTTGGGTGGTGCCCAGCGCGTAATGATGCCCCTGATGGTATTTAGGTTGTATTTTGTGCTGTAGCTGTCCAGTATCTTGCTAATCGCTCGGATGCCATATTCCGGGCTGATGAACTGGATAAAACTGCCGTCTGTCTGCTGCGGCGCCATGCCCTGCCAGGTGGTGCCAGACAGGCGAATGTTGCCTGGGTTGTTGTTGCGAATTCCCCTCGGTGTGAGCATGTCTTGAACTCCTTGTGCAATTGCGTCTTTTTTTGTCCAGCCCAGCAGCAGCAGCGAAGCGCCCAGGCCCAGCCAGAGTGCAGCCCGTGTGTTCACAGGGCGGCCCCGGTGGTAAATAGCTGGTCAAGCTGCGCCGCCGTAATGCCGATTTGCGCGGCCATGGCCAGCAGTACCGCATCATCTCTGCGCACCTCGGTTGCATATTGCCAGGTGTCTTTAACGTCCTGTGGCGCTGCGGCTATGGCGTTTTCTACGGCTGCGCGCAAGCCGGCTGCATTGAGCGCCAGTCGGGCTTGACGTGGGGTCAGCACTGGCACAGGTGGCGGCAATACTGGCGCATTGCGGGTTGCGCCGGCTGGCACTGCGTCCGCCAGCTTGTCGAGTTGCACACTCTGGCCGCTTGGCAGATACCATGCGCCGCGATTGTCCACCACTTGCGACCATGCGCCCGCGCCGAACACGCGCACGCTGCCGGCTACGGCTGGCGGTGGCGCAATGGTGGTTGCGTTGCGCGGAATCATTGGCAAACCCTCTATAGGGTCAAGCTCGGCCACGCTTTGCCCTATGTATTCGCCTTCGTCTGTGTAGTTAAAAATTATATTCATTGCCCACCCTCAATACTTAATACAGGCCAGGCGGGCAAAGTTGCGCGGCCTTGTCTCTGTCGTTCCCGACTGTCCTGTAACCTGCGTCATTGCTGCCGTTCCGCCTGTTCCAACGCCATATGGCTGATAGTTTGTGCCTGCGGTCCCGGTTGTAGATCCGATTTGTGTATGCGTATGCGGTTGCATATCCTGCGCCTGCGCACTTCCCAGCGTGCGCCCGGCATCTACTCCCCGCCCATCATCTAGCCCCCGGTGAAACTCGCCCCGGCTGTCTGGCAGGTTGAAGGTGTTTACTCCATCCCCCGCGCCGTATGTGGTGCCGATCACGGCAAACAGTGCCGCATAGGCTGTACGCGATACCGCCGCGCCGTTTTCTTTCAGGTAGCCGGCTGGCGCGGTGGTGGCGTTGAAATATACCGTTGTGCCCGGCTTTACCCCCTCGCCTTGTCCCCAAATCGGCATTGTTTAACCCTCTATTACTTCGATGTTGTTCGCTGTGGCGTCCGCTGTTTCCATAAATACATGGATTGCGCCTGTTGGCACGTATCCCTGCGGCTCGTATGACTGCCCTGGCTGCAAACGAATCCCGCTGGTTGCGCTGGCTGCATTTCCGTCCGTCTTGACACGCGCCACGGCTGTCAACGAGTTGTTTTGCACCAGCAAATATCTGCGGATTAGGTTTGCCGCCTTTACCATGCTGTCTGCATTGGTAACGCTGGATTGGCTGTGTGTGAACGCGCCCTGTTGGTTCAGCAGCGACACGCTGCCGGTAGTGCGGTCATATCCGCCCTCGCCGTGCGCAATGGCCACCTTAATGGTCTGATTTGTGCCGCTGGTCAGCTCAATGCTGGTGAAGCCGTCCGTTGGCCGCGTCCAGTAGCCGTATTCCATGGCCTTTGCGCTGTTGACCTCCTGGCCCCTGCGCAGCAGCTTTATATCTACCGGCCCGACTGTTTCCAGCAGGTGGAAATAGTCGCCTGCGTAGTCCAGCTGCATAGCCTGTCCTGCTGTGAGTGCAATGCTTTTCGTGCTCATTTTTTACGGCTCCAGAGAAACAGGCCAGTAACGGCCAGCGCCAGGCCTCCCAGCACGGTTATTGTGCGATTGTCAATGGTGCCCTTGTTCTGCTGTGTGCTCACCATTCCAGCAAAGCCCTTGTTGGCGTCCGCGGTGGTGGTCAGCAGCTTGTCATAGCTGGTATTGATCGCGCTGCTGGCCATCTTGAGATAATCGAACATTCCCGCGATTGCGCCGCCGTCCGTGCTGTTGAATGTGACGCTTGAATGATCTGCGGTTACGCCAGTGCCTGAATCGCTCACGATTAGACGCTTGTCTGTGTTGTTCGTGGTGCTGCTGGATGAACTTGCGCTGCTGCCGCCGAAGTACAGCGCCAGCGGCACGCAAAATAGCAGTTTCAGGCTATCAAGGATTGCTGTCATAGTTTTTTGCGCATGATGTAGCCGTCTATCTCATAACCCAGCGCCTGCGCCTTCTTTACCAGGCCGCGCCGCCTTGTCTGAAATCCCACGCTTGTATGCGTCCCCTTTGCCAGTTGCTCGGCTGATTTGATTATCAGCCGGGTTAAATTCATGTTGCCGGTGCCGCCTGCTGCCTGTATCCACAACTCGGACCCCTGCCCGGTGAGGGCGAATGCAAGCCTGTCTTGCGACCCTTCCAGGATGAAGAATTCACACCCTTTCAGAATCGTTTCAAGGCCCAGCTGCTGCACATCATCGCCAGCCGCCAGGCGCAACAGTGGCAATACTTCCGCCAGCGTTGCCGAACGAATTACCGCTTGCGGGTTGCCAGCCATACCGCCAGCAGCGCAGCCGCCGCCAGTCCGCCGATTACCCAGGGGTTACTCATGCCGCCGTTTGCCTTGCTGCCGCCTGTGGCCACCGTCCAGCCGCTGGAATCAAAAGCGGTGTGAAAGGCTGCGGTTTGATCGCTGGATGCAGAGCCGCCCTGAAACGAGGGCGACCCCGACATACCGGATAAATCCATGCCGCTGGCCATTATTTACGCATGACCAGATAGGCCACGCCCAGGATAGCTGCCACACCCAAGCCCAGATATAGCGGCTTGATGCCCATAATGGTCTGCGGCATGCCTGCGGTTGTTTTGGCGGGCTGGCCCTCTACGTACTTGACGCCAGAGGGCGACACGGCCACCGGCTCAGACGACGAGCGTTGCAGGTCTGCGGCACGTGTGCCGATGAAGTCCTGCGCGGTGTTGTTGAGAAACTCTGTCCAGTCTTGAGCCATGATTTACCCCTTTACAGGTTGCCCAGGCGGTCGAGGTATTCAACGATCACGTAACCCGCGTCCGCTGCGCTGAATGTCAGCAGCCAATCCACCTGCTTTGCTTTGCGGGTATCAAAGGCTTTGCGTACATCGCCATCCAGCATGAAGTCAATGGTATACATGCCGGCCTGTGGCACGCGCTTGTTGCGGATTTGCTCGTACTCGTTCTGCGCCTTGGTGGTCTCGTGAATAACCACTGCATCCTCTTTGACGGTTGCGCCGGTCATGTTTGCGTGGAAAACATGTACGCGCTTGATGATCGCGCCGATGCTCGCGCCAAACGGGAAATTGAGTGGCAATTCGCCGCCTGCGCTGATGTTGTAGGCATAGCGCAGCTGCTTGGCCACCAGGCCCGCGAACGGTGCCGGCTCGCCATTGCTTTGCACCTGGGGCGCGGTCTCGTATTGCAGCGCCTTGAGCGTGGGCGCTGTCGCGCCTGCAATGTCGATTTCGCATGTCATGTCTGTAATACCCTGAGAGGTATCCAGGCAGCCCACCACATGGTCAATCAGGTCTAGGCCGGTGAGGTCTTCAAACGACAAATCGAGATAAGCCGCGTTTGTAGTCAGGCCGCGATAGGCGTTGATCTTGTCGATCTGGGTGCCTGTGCCCTCGTAGATCGTTTTTGCATTGGCCAGCAGCTTGATACTTGTCAGGTGCGATTTCAGCAGGGAGGTGCCGCCCAGCTCAAGCTGATAGTTTGCAATGGTCTTGCCGATTGCAATGGGTGCCGATGCAGGGCCGGTGGCCACTACGTTGGAGAATGCGCGGGCTTTGCGGGTAGTTTTACCGACTGGCATGGTTATCCCCTTATACCGCTACGTAGTTGTTGACAATCGGTGTATTGCGCACCACGAACACGCCAGCCACGCCCAGCACTGCGGCTTTAACTGCGTCATTTGGGGCGAACTTGTAGGCAGCGAACAGCACGCCGGCTGTGATGCCCAATTTCATGAGTTTGGAGGTGTCCATTTGTGATGCGTCCTTGTAAGCTCGGCTTGCGCCGCATGGACACGAACAATATGCACGCCTGGCCGCGTGCGAAATGGGCGGTAACGGTTACGGATACGGTAAGAAAACAGGCCAAAAAAAAGCCCCCGAATTGGGGGCCAAATAGCGCAGCGGCTCGTTCTGTTACTTGATGCGGGTTATTTTGCCGGTGCGCATGTTGCGCTGTATCGCCGCGTAGCCGAACAGGCCCGCCACCTCGGCCACGTCTACTCCAAGCACCTTTGCGCACGCCTTCTGGTCTTCCGGGTAGGACAGTTGCCCTACATGGATTTCCGATAGCGCCCCCATGAAGGCTTTATCCACTGACGCCGGACGCTGGGACAGGCCGAACACATACAGCCCGGAAGCGCGGCCCATGAAGTTGACCAGCCGCCAGCCGTGCGATGCGTGGCTTGCTTTGGTGACGCTGTGCAGCTCCTCGTTAATCATCACCACGTTCTCGACGGCAAGTAGCGCCTTGCAGCAGACGCTGTGCATCTCCGTATCAGCCTTTTCGTGCAGGG
>DATDDN010000027.1:0-28772 GCA_036523795.1 Gallionellaceae bacterium
TCCGGCATAGTGCAGGTGGATGGCAGCAAGGAGTTTACGTACACCGTGCCCGAAAGCTTCAACGGTGCGCTGCGGGTGATGGCAGTGACGGTGAACGACGACTCGGTGGCCAGCGCCACCAGCACCACCACGGTGCGCGGCGACATCGTGCTGCTGCCCAACGTGCCGGTGGCCATCACCCCCGGCGACGAGGTCGAGATCGGCATCGGCGTGGCGAACAATGCGAAGGGCTCGGGCAAGGATGCGCCGGTCGCGCTGACGCTGAACGTCTCGCCGGGCCTGGAGGTGGTGGGCCCCGCCACGCAGGAGCTGAAGATCAGCGAGCGCGCCGAGGGCACCACCAAGTTCCGCGTCAAGGCCAAGGCCGGTGCACAGGCACACCTGGGCTCGGCCAGCGTGACCTTCAGCGCCTCGGTGAAGGAGGCGCGCGCCAGGCTGACCACCGACGTGAGCATCCGCCCTGCCTCGGCCTTCGTCACACTGGTGCAGACCGGCATGTTCCGCGGTGAGGCGACCCTCGACAGCCAGGCGCCGATGTATCCGACCTTCAAGCGCAGCGAGGCGGCGATCTCTGCCTCGCCGTGGGCGTTCACCGCGGGCCTGATCCAGTATCTGGACGTGTATCCGCATGGCTGCACCGAGCAGATCACCAGCCAGACCTTCCCGGCCATCGTGCTCTCCACCCAGCCGGGCGTGGCGGAACAGCTGCTCAAGCTCGACCGCCAGGCCGGTCCCGGCGTGAAGAAGCCCGACGCCAACAAGACCTTCGAGCGCTATCTGGCGCAGGTGCGCGCGCGCCAGTCCGGCGACGGCGGCGTTGCGATGTGGCCGGGCAGTTCGCCTGACCTGTTTGCCACCACCTATGTGGTCAGCCTGCTGCTGGAGGCGAAGGAGCGCAAGTTTGCCGTGCCGAACGACATGCTGCAGCGCGCCAACGTGTACCTGCAAATGCGCCTCGCAGAGGCTTCGACGCATGACTACAACTGGCGCGTGCAGGCGCAGGCAGCCTACCTGCTGACGCGCCAGGGCGTGGTGGTGACGGCCGCGCTGAACAACCTGAGCGAGAACCTGCGCAACCGGGTTTCCAGCGCGCGCAGCGAAGGCGAGCGCGAGTCCACCCGCGCCGACCTGGGCGCGGTCTACCTCGCCGCGAGCTACCAGATCCTCAAGCAGGAGAAGATCGCGCTGGAACTGCTGCAGCCGGCACTACATGACCTGGCCACCAACACCGACCCGTGGCGACGCTGGTACTGGTATTACTACTACGATCCGCTGGTATACCGCGCCACCACCATGCAGCTGATCGCGCTGCACTTCCCTGCGCAGATCAAGCAGCTGCCGATGGACTTCTGGACCCGCATGGGCAGTGCGATCCGCGACAACTACTACCAGAGCCTGTCGGCAGCGCGCATCCTGCTGGCCATCGACGCCTACGCGGCGGCGGCCACGCAATCCGCGGCAGGCAAGGTGGGCGTGTCTGCTGTGGACCGCGCCGGCGCCATCAAGGCGCTGGAGCTGCCGCAGCAGTTTGCCCTGGCCAGCCTCGCGGTGCCGCTGGATGCCGCGAAACTGAAAATGAGCAGCGGCGGCGAGCTGCCCCTGTTCTACTCCTGGGCGGAATCGGGCTACGAGATGAATGTGCCGACCGAGGCGGTGAGCAAGGGGCTGGAAATCATCCACGAGTACCTCAACGACAAGGGCGACGTGGTGCGGGAGGCCAGGGTGGGCGACGAGCTGACGGTGCGCGTGCGTGTGCGCTCGATCGGCCGCGATGTGCAACAGGTGGCCCTCGTCGATGTCCTGCCCGGCGGCATGGAGCCTGTGCTGTCCTCGCCTTCGGATGACGACGAGCCGAACATGCCGATCTGGCGCAGGCGCCTGGGTGGAAACAGCACCTGGGAGATCGAATACGCCGACATCCGCGAGGACCGGGTGATTTTCTATGGCGACGTTAACAGCAACATGACCGAGGTGACGTACAAGGTGCGCGCGACCAATGTGGGCGAGTTCGTGGTGCCGTCGGCCTACGGCGAGGCCATGTACGAACGCCGCGTCTTCGGCCGCTCTGCCGGTGCCAGCTTCAAGATCAAACCGGCTGACTGATGCGCCGGTTTGACGCTGCATCGCTGCGGGAGCGCCTGCAGGCGCTCCCGTGGCGCCGGCTGCACCGCACGACCCGGCGGCGGCTCACGTATGCCGCGCTGCTGGTGCTGGCGCTGCTGTTGCTGCGCGTGCTGCCCAAGGCGCCGCTGTCGGAGGTGGCGCCTTCGTCACGCACGGTGCTCGCCGCCAACGGCGAGCTGTTGCGGCTGACCCTGGCCGCGGACGAGCAGTATCGCCTGTGGACGCCGCTGCCGCAGATCTCCGCGCCGATGCAGCAGGCCATCGTGCTGTACGAGGATCGCTGGTTCTACTGGCACCCCGGCTTCAACCCGTGGGCGCTGCTGCGCGCGGCCGGCGCCACCGCCATCGGCTCGCGCCGCATCGGCGGCTCCACCATCACCATGCAGCTGTCACGCCGCGTGTACGACATCGACAGCCGCACCATCGCCGGCAAGCTGCAGCAAGTGGCGGCGGCGGTGTGGCTGGAGCTGCGCTACAGCAAGCGCGAGATCCTGGAGGCCTACCTGAACTATGCGCCCTTCGGCGGCAACGTCGAGGGGATAGGCGCGGCCAGCCTGGTGTACCTGGGCAAGCACGCCAGATCGCTGAGCGTGCCGGAGGCGCTGAACCTGGCGGTGATTCCGCAGAATCCGCGCAAGCGCCTGGGGCCAGACGGCGGCAACATGCAGACGGAGGAGCTGCGCAGCGCGCGCGACCGCCTGGCCAGGCGCTGGGCGCGGGTACATGTGGAAGACGCGCGTTTTGCCAGTGACGCGGCGTTGCAGATGTCATTCGGCTCGCGCGCGAAGCTGCCCTTCCGCGCGCCGCACATGGTGGATTTCCTGTTGCAGGAGTCGGGCGAGCGCGTGGTCAATTCCAGCATCGATCTGGCCGTGCAGACCGTGGTGGAAAGGGTGCTGGGCGAGTACGTCAAGTCGCGCGCCTCGGTGGGCATCAACAATGCCGCGGCCCTGCTGGTGGACGCCTCGACCATGCAGGTGAAGGCGATGGTCGGCTCGGCCGACTACCGCAACGATGCCATTGCCGGGCAGGTGAACGGCGTGTTCGGCAAGCGCTCCCCCGGCTCTACCCTCAAGCCCTACATCTACGGGCTGGCGCTGGACCAGGGCCTGATCCATTCCGGCTCCATCCTCAAGGATGCGCCCAAGAGCTTCGGCGCGTTTTCGCCGGAGAACTTCGACGGCCGCTTTTCCGGCCCCGTTTCCGCGCAGGATGCGCTGATCCGCAGCCGTAACGTGCCCGCCGTGGACCTCGCCTCGCACCTGAGCCGGCCCGACCTGTACGACTTCCTCAAGCTGGCGGGCGTGCAGAAGCTGCTGCCCGAGTCGCACTATGGCCTGTCGCTGGTGCTGGGCGGCGGCGAGGTGACCATGGCCGAGCTGGCCCAGCTCAATGCCGTGCTCGCCAACCGCGGCCAGTGGCAGGAACTGCGCTACGTAACCGATCAGAAGGCGAGCCAGAGCAAGCCGCTGGTGCTGCTGAGCCCTGCCGCTTCCTACATCGTGCTGGACATGCTGCGCCAGAACCCGCGCCCCGACACCTTTGCGCCGGCGCGCCCGGCCGTGGCGTGGAAGACCGGCACCTCGTGGGGCTTCCGCGATGCGTGGACGGCCGGGGTGTTCGGCCGCTATGTGCTGGTGGTGTGGGTCGGCAACTTTGACGGCTCCGGCAATCCGGCATTTATCGGCATCGAGGCGGCGGCCCCGCTGTTCATGCGCATCGTGGACGCCCTGCGCGCCGAGCGGCTGGATCCGGGCGAGATGGCGTTTGCGCAGCCGGCTGACCTGCAGCGCATCGAGATCTGCACCGCCAGCGGCGACATCCCCAACGATGCCTGCCATGCGCGTTCGCAGGCCTGGTTCATTGCCGGCAAGTCGCCCATACGCAAGAGCACGCTGCACCGCGCCGTGCTGATCGACACGCGCACCGGCAAGCTGGCGTGCAAACCCGGCCCGCACACGCGCGAGGAGATTTTCGAGTACTGGCCCTCTGACATGGCGGCGATCTTCAAGAGCGCCGGCCTGCCGCTGCGGCAGCCGCCCGCCGGAAGCTGCAACGACGATGCCAGCCTGCAGGGGCCGCCCAGCATCGTGTCGCCGCTGCGCGGGGTGACGCACATGCGCCGGCTGAACCGTAACGAGCCGATCTACCTGCGCGCGGAAGCCGGCTCCGGCAGCAGCAGCCTGCTCTGGTTCGTGGACAATGCGATGGTGGGGCGCAGCAGGCCAGGCGAGGCGATACCGTGGAATCCGCCGCAAGCCGGCAAGTACCTGCTGCGCGTGGTGGACGAACAGGGGCGCTCCGACAGCCGCGAGGTCGTGTTCGAGCTGACCGACTGACGCCCTGTCCGCGCCCTTCCCAAGCCATTGCGGCTTCGATACTATGCTGCCATCCCTACCACGATGGCAGCACAGCGGAGACCTTTGCCTGATGTTTTCCTGGATCAACAAGCTGGACGACATTCCCGACCACCCCATGGTGAATCTGGCCGCAGCCAGGAAGCTGCTGACCGAGCTGCCCAAGGACAATCCGCTCAAGGCGCTGGAGGAACTGGCTTCCTGGCTGACTACGGTGAAGGACACGCCCAGCTTCCGTCCCGAGCTGCGCCTGTCCATCGTCATGCTGCTGGACGAAACCGCGCAGCCTTACCATGCCGAGCTGCTGCGCGACTACCTGGGAGCGCCACACCTGCAGGATTTCCACGGCATGTATCTGTGGCAGGGCATCCACAATTTCATGAAGGCACAGGTCGAGGCCTATGCCCTGTGTGCGCAGGAATGCCCGCCGCCTGAGCACCTTTCCGAACAGCTGCGCGAATCGCTGCCGGTGCTGCATGTGCGCCTGATCCGCAGCATCGGCGAACAGATGAAGCTGGAACTGATGCGCTACATCGAAGTGGAGCAGTCTGCATGGGCCGGGTTGTGTGGCGCTTATCGCCTGGCCGAGGCGCTGCAGCTCTCCGAGAGCATGGTGCACGCCTACCCGGGAAATGTGATCCACACCAGCCCGCAGCGCGAGCTGCTGCGCGCGCTGGCGTTGTATGTTTCCTCGCCCGGCACACTGGCGCCCAACCAGATCGAGGTGGCCAGCCGCATCGCGGCGCGCATGGTGAGCTACTTTGACATGAAGGATGCTCCCGCAGCGGATTGCCCCTACGTCATCGACCTTGCCGCCGCCGCCCCGCCGCGCCATGTGCCGGCCCAGCCCTTGCCCGGCCCCGCCATGCGCTTCTTCGGCATGCAGCGCGCCGTGCCCAAGCTGCAGGACATCACCCAGCAGAACGAACGCGGGCTGCTGCATGAGGAAAATCGCTTCGGCAACGAATTCTCGCCCGACGGCAAACTCACCGTGCTCAAGCACCTGCAGGTGTACTGGAGCCTGGACTTGCCGTACCGCCACCTGGAACGCCGCAACATCCAGGTGGACATCGAGGTGGTGCACAGCTACAAGACCATCAGCAGCCTGGTGAAACACATCGAGCCGGGCAACATCGAAAACCTGCCGGAAAAGGATGCGGCGATGATGAAGGAGAAATCCAGCATCAACCTGCAGGAAGAAAAGATCGACTACACCACGGAGACCTGGGCCGTGCTGGATGCCAGCACCGGCGGGATCGGCGGCATCATGCCGCGCAGCGCAGCCGGCTGGGGCAAGGTGGGCGCGCTGTGCGCCCTCAAGCCGCGCGAGAGCAACCAGTGGTGGGTGGGCATGATCCGCCGCATCCACACCGATACGCAGGGCAAGGTGCATGTGGGCATCGAGATCCTTGCCAAGAAGCCGTTGGCGGTGTGGATGCGCATACTCGGCAAGGGCACCGAAAAGGTGTCGAACTGGGAGACCAGCTCCGGCTCGTTCAGCTACGATTACCTGCACGTCATCCTGCTGCCCGACGCCCACAACTCCTACCTCAATGCCACCATGCTGGTGGAATCGGGCAGTTTCGCCAGCGGCCAGATCTGCGAGATGATGATGGGCGAGAAGAGCCGCAACATCAGGATGGACAAGCTGCTCGCCGAAGGCGACGACTACGAGCAGGCCAGCTTCCAGTGGCTGGATTCGACCCACGGTAAAGGCTGAACGCATTGGCCCGCATAACCAGCGACTTGGTTGGGGCTCTCCCCAACCTTAGTCGAATGGCTAGTTGGTTCATCAGATTTCGCAGATTGACGCAGATTCGAAAACGACAACGCTATTCCCCCGCTCCGCTGGTCAACTCCTGTTCCCTCAGTGATAATCCCGTCTGCCTGAATTCATCCAAGGAAGCGCTGAATAAGCTCAATCGTCGTTCCCGCGAAGGCGGGAAGCCAGTCCAATGAAACAGCTGGATACCCGCCTTCGCGGGTATGACGACCTGTTCGGTGCGTCCTTTATTTTTACAATCTGTGTCATCTGCGGATAAGCCTTTAACACCACATGAACCTGCAAACCGTCGCCACCTCCCCCTTCCCCGACCAGAAACCCGGCACCTCCGGCCTGCGCAAGAAGGTGCCCACCTTCCAGCAGCCGCACTACCTGGAGAACTTCGTGCAGTCCATCTTCGATTGCGTGCAGCCGAGTGGGGCCACCCTGGTGCTGGGCGGCGACGGGCGCTACTACAACCGCACCGCGATCCAGATCATCCTCAAGATGGCTGCGGCCAACGGCTACCGCAAGGTGCTGGTGGGGCGCGGCGGCATCCTCTCCACCCCGGCTGCCTCGTGCGTGATCCGCAAGCACCAGGCCAGCGGCGGCATCATCCTGTCCGCCAGCCACAACCCGGGCGGCCCCACCGAGGACTTCGGCATCAAATACAACGGTGCCAACGGCGGCCCCGCCACCGAGAGCGTGACCGAGGCGATCTACGCGAAAAGCAAGACCATTGCCCAGTACCGCATCCTCGATGCGGGCGATGTGGCGCTGGATACGCTGGGTGCAAGCAAGCTGGGCGAGATGACAGTGCAGGTGATCGACCCGGTGGCCGACTATGCCGAGCTGATGGAGTCGCTGTTCGATTTCGCCGCGGTACGCAATTTATTGGCCGGCGGCTTCCGCCTGCGCTTCGATGCGATGCACGCGGTGACCGGCCCCTACGCCAGCGAGATCCTGGTCAAGCGCCTGGGCGCCCCGGCCGACAGCGTGCTCAACGCCGTGCCGCTGGAGGATTTCGGCGGCGGCCACCCCGACCCCAACCTCACCTACGCGCCGGAGCTGGTGGCCACCATGTATGGCGACCACGCCCCCGACTTCGGCGCCGCCTCGGACGGCGACGGCGACCGCAACATGATCCTGGGCAAGAAATTCTTCGTCACGCCTTCCGACAGCCTGGCGCTGATCGCCGCCAACGCCACACTGATCCCCGCCTATCGCAAGGGCCTGGCCGGAGTGGCCCGTTCCATGCCGACCAGCGCCGCGGTGGACCGCGTGGCCAAGGCGCTCAACATCCCCTGCTACGAAACGCCCACCGGCTGGAAGTTTTTCGGCAACCTGATGGATGACGGCAAGGTCACCCTGTGCGGCGAGGAAAGCTTCGGCACCGGCTCCAACCACGTGCGCGAGAAGGACGGCCTGTGGGCCGTGCTGTGCTGGCTCAACATCCTCGCCGCGCGCAAGCAGCCGGTGGAAGAGATCGTGCGCGAACACTGGGCCCGCTACGGCCGCAACGTGTATTCCCGCCACGACTACGAAGGACTGCCCACCGAGGCTGCCAACGGCGTGATGCAGCACCTGCGCAGCAGCTTCGCTTCACTCACCGGCAAACAATTCGGCCGCTACACCGTGCAGCTGTGCGACGACTTCAGCTACACCGACCCGGTGGATGGCAGCGTGAGCAAGGGCCAGGGTGTGCGCATCCTGTTCAGCGACGGCTCACGCATCGTGTACCGCCTCTCCGGCACCGGCACCGAGGGGGCGACATTGCGCGTGTACCTGGAAGCGTATGAGTCCGACGCCGCCAAACACCACCTGGATGCGCAGGTGGCACTGGCGGAACTGATTGGCATAGCGGCGGACGTTGCGGAATTGCGGTCACGCACCGGACGCGAGCAGCCGACTGTGATTACCTGATCAAGCTCGCATTGCACGCTCCATCTTGCCTGCTGTCCTGGCAGCCAAGAAATGTAACTTGCTGTTGCACACCTACGACGATGTTGTGACCTGTCGCCAGCTCAGTGGAAGCCCTGTGCCGACAGGGCCATCTGCACCCATATCCAGGCGCCGCCGCCGATCAGCGCCATGGTTAACAGGAAGGCAACGCTCTTCCAGGTGAGGCGCTTTGGATCAACCTGTATGTCCGCGAAAAATTTTTCGATACTGTTTCCCGCCACCATGATTGCCAGCCCCAGTATCGGCAGTATGATCCCCAGGGCCATCATGGTCGAGCTGATGGTCACCTCGGTAACGCCGTTTTCCTTGGCATGCAGCGGGTCATAAATCTGCCACTTGGCCATCCCCAAGCCTATGATCAACAGAATCAGGCCGCGCAACCTGATGTAGGGTGTAGGGGCCGGCTGTACGGCGGTTTGGGGTGTGTTGTCTGTCTGTTGTGTCATTGGGTGTTCTCCGTTTTGGTAATTGGGTTGGGGCAAGACGCCGCTGCGGGCCAATATCTTCTTTAGGTGCAGTGCCGTGAAAATTAATTGAGGCACTTTCCAGATGCCACAAGACGCAGGTGCTTCTCCAGCAATTGCACGTAGTGCTTGACCAGCGTTAGGTACGCTTCGGAAACGTATCTGTCACCTTCATTGGCGAGAGAGTGTGAAACCCGATCAATAAATGTCGGAAGCAGGTCGAAATTGCCAGATACGCATAGGCCAATCAGATGGTTTACATAGCTGACCAGCTCGTAGGCACCATGGTTGCGTCGGTACCATTGCGCATCAACCAAATCGGGCGAATTTAGCTTGTGATGCAATCCTTCAAGTTCGGCTGACAATTTCACTGCACCGCCTCAATTTCTCTTCTTGGGACAAGTCGCCTACACGGGCTCAGTTGGCACGCTTTTGTCATTCCTGAACGCATCGAGCAATTCATAAAACAACTCAACCGATTTCAAGTGTTGCTCGTGCGTTGCCTTTTCGAGTTTGCTCAATGACAAGGGCTTGCTTGGATCACAGCCAAGTGCAAGTGCAAGCACCATGTTCATCCACCCTGCCGTATCGGAGGGAAAACCAAACTTCTTCTTCAGCCAGGCCCTGAAATGCACCAAGTCAGGGCAAGTTACGTCTTTGACCCCCGCATCCCTCATCGCCTGGTCGTAGCCGGATATATAGGATCCCACCAGTTCCAGCGTTGGGCCTCCAATGTACATGCCGGTCCGCACCCGTATCGCTTCAAGCGCCGTGTATAAGTCATATTCCTGCATTGCCGCCCTCACCGTCCTTAAATCAATGGCACACGCCGCCCCGACGAACAGCATGGGGCCGGGTCAATCAAGTATTGCTCCGTTATGTCCAATATTGGGACGCAGCTGAATGGCATCTCACCCAATTACCTGCCGCAAAGCGGGCACCCGCGCGATCCTGCAATTCTTTGCGACAACAGCAGTCTATCCATAATGCTTTGCTGCAGCAAACCAGTCATTCAAGACTATTCAGTTCGAATAATTTCGCAGCCTCGCATGCTGCGTGAAACAAGGCCTGCCCCTTCAAGGCCAATATGGCTGAAGGAAACTTGTTCAGCGAGGGCCGTGGGACGTCGCCGCGCAGATCAACGGGGCCGAGTCGTCCGTGCAGGCGGAAAAAGCAGTGACATCCTCCAGAGAAATCTACCAGAAACCCTGTATTGAGCGTTTGCGGAAAGGTGACTAGTATCAGACTGCCAGTTTGTTGCGCGCTTACATCGTGGTGGTGGTGACATGTAATGCGAAGTAGAAATCCACCGTATCAGGCAGCGGAGGAGAATGCAATGAGCCTAGAAACCCTGTTGGACGAAATAAAGGGCGTCAATGGATATATGGCGTCGGCAATCATGGACTTTACCGGTGAGATGCTGGCCAGTCATTCCAGTTCGGCAGCTGTTGACCTCCAGGTGGCCGGTGCCACCTTCAACGATATCTTCCGCGCCGCGCACGCGGCCGCCGGCAAGGTCGGCTTCAAGGCGGCCAGTGATCTGATCGTGCAGACGCCGGGGGGCGCCATCGTGATGATGTGCACGGGGGTCGACGAAAAGGCGCACCTGCACCTCATCACCATCCTGGCAAAGGATGGCAACCAGGCCCTGGCAAAGATGGCGATGCACAAGATTGCCCCCAAGGCCATCGAGTCATTGGCCTGAGCAGTGCCTCTCGCGCCGGGCGGACCGGCGCGGATAATCGCCGTAGCGCAGGATGGCTCTGGCGGATTGATTTCCTGCTGCAGGAGGCTGCCTTCATGCGCCTGCTGCAAGAGAAGCACGACTGAAGCTGAAGGCTGCCCTGGGGCAGTCAAAAGGGAAGGAAGCGCAAGCGTCCGTGTCACGCCACCCGAGTGGCGAACATAAGCAAGGGATCTGGCCTGGCTGGAATCCGGATACCGGTCTCCACATATGGATACTTCAAATTTCCTGAGTATAGTGGACATAGTCAGCCAATATGTTCAGTGCACCCCGGAGGGTGACCGCCACTATTCCGGGCGCTGCCCTTTTTGCTCGTCCACAGAAAACAGCCTCATTCTTTCGATGGATACCCAGTTCTGGGTTTGCCTTTCCTGCGGCGCCGACGGGGACAGGACGATTTCGTCGCCAAGTCCGAGAACATCAGCAAGGCCGAAGCCATTCTCATGGTCGGCCATCACACCGTGTCCGGCGAGCCCTTCCCCCACGCACGCTTCAAGCCGGGCAGCCTCTCCGCCAAGGTGACGGAGGCCGCCGCGCCGAAGCCAACTGCAGCCGCAGCCCCGGCACCTGCCGCCGCCGCGCCCCCCGCGCCCCCCGAAACGAAACCCGCCACAAGCAGCGCCGTCGCCCCACCAGGCGGCGCAGAGAAGGAGCAGATGGCGACCTTCCTCGAATTCCGCAACATCACTCCCAGCTATCAGGGCGCGGCCCTTCTTGATCGCGAGGCAAGGATGATGTTCTGCGATACCGAGTTTGCCTCCTCGGCTGAACTGGCCGGCACCGGAGAGACTCTGGCCCCGATTCTGGCGCATGCCGAAGCGGCATTCGCGCAATGGAGCATGAACGCCGGCGCACCCGCCGTGCTTACCCTGAGTGCAGAGGGCCTCGCCATCCTCGTGCACAAATTTGGCCCTGCGGATAATTTCAGGCTGCTGGTGGTTCGGCTTGCCAATCCTGCCGAAGTACCTGTGGCTCGCCGGCTCATCGCCAGTGTGGCGACAAAACTCGCCTGACATGATTTGTGCAAGGATGGACGCATTCAATATGAACACATCACATCAGCGCAGCACGAGTAGATCTTACTTGTGTGCTCTGCACTTCCGCATTTGAGGTGCGGCCATGAACCTGACCGGGGAATTGCACTATCACCTGGAGGGCAAGGAATACGCCAGTGTCAGGTTCAGCGAGGGGGTCAACAGTGTGTCCATTGATATCGTGTTTGTGCCTTCACAGTTCCGCCAACGCGGGATTGGCAAGGCGCTGGTAAAGCGTGTCCTCGCGATAGCGGACGCCGCCGGCAAGGAGGTGTTTGTTACGGTGCGGCCGTTGGGCCGAAGCGGTGAGGACATCATTTCGAGCCTGATTCGCTTCTATCAGCAATTCGGTTTTGTCCTGACTGATCGTGACCCGGGATTGGCGCACATGCACCGCGACGCGATGCCGCCGCAGGCATTTGCGGAGATTGAGTCTGCTGGGGGAAAGGTGGAGTGAGCTGGCAGCATTACCTTAATGCGCAGGCGGCCGTGAAGGAATTGATTGGCATTGCGCTGGGAATTTCCGAGCTGAGGCAAAAGGCGAGGCGGGAGAAGCCGACGGTGACCACCGGATTGGTACTATTCGGAATACAAGAAAGTCAAAATCGTCGGGGGCAGCCCGACAGCTGGTTACCTTTCTTGTCTCGCCAAGAAAGGTAACCCAAAGAAAGCGACCCCGAGTTCGCCGCCCCTGCGGGGTTCCCTCGATCAGGCAGAAACAAGCGGGGCTGCGCAACTCGCCCTAGCAGCTCGCACACCCCGCGAGTTGCTGCGGAGCTCAAACAGTGCTCGCCTACCCCTCCACTTGTTTCCGCCAGATCGAGGCGGCTCTCAAGGGGGGCCTTCAAAACCAAAGCCCAAAAGCATTGAGGCGTGGGCTGCTTAGCCCACGCCTCAATCACAAATCAAGAAACTTGTGCGCAACGCGCACTCAACACCGCCTTTCCCTCCCCTTCTGCGCCACCGAGTAGCACAGGCTGACCAGGGGAAGTCGGCGAGGACTGTTCGAGCTCCGCGGCAGGCCGCGATTTGTGCGGTCTGCTAGGGCGAGTTCCGCAGCCGCCTGGGCAGCCGAGCAACGCAGGGAACCCCGTAGGGGTGGCGCAGCAGGGGCCGCCTTCTTTCGGTTACCTTTCTTGGCGGTCAAGAAAGGTAACTTGCTGTCGGGCAACCCCCGACGGTTTTGCTTTGACGTTACCGACTGATAACCCATGCGATTAGCACGCCTCTATTCTCTCTGATTACTGATAGCAGACTATAGCGACGGGCAGATAAGTGCCCGTAAGCGACATCAGACGCGGCATTCAGTTTAGTTAGCCGCTATAGCCTTGGCAGGCCATTTTCTTCACTAGCTTTCCCATGTCAGCGACCGATGATAGAAAAAGGCATGATGTGGCCCCCTTTCCTTCGGCATCACTCGAATATACGATGAGGTCCAGTTTTCCATCACGATCAAGATCGCCTGCCCAAATAATATGGAAGACATCACCAAACCCAATAATTGATGACAGCCCATCAGGTCCACCTAAAGATAGGCCTTGTTGTGTTTCGCGAACAACGTAAGAGCTAGAGCCTAATGACAGCTTCTTTGAATTTTTATCTACGTCCAAGCCTTCGACTACAGTCTGCACATCGCCAGACCTGATGTTTGTATTGCGAAATAGAGCGATCGTATTCTTCTTGCTAGATACGATCTCAGTAATATCCTCATTAGAGGATGGGCCAAAACTAACAACTACCTCCTCTACAGCAAATCTCCCATCGATCTTGTATAGCGCCATGAACCGCGCGCCATTGATCTGTTTTTTATTATGCAAATCAAGAGTTATTACATTTCCTGGAAACAATATTTCTGCATCTGCACCAAAGGCGTTAGTTAGGAAAAATATCGAACAAAGGACCAAGGCAACAATAATTCGCTTCGACATAAATATATCCTCACTGTTTCAATGCTGCCTCTCAGCGTGATAGTGCTGCATCACATCGCCAAGCGTATGGGCCTGAGGTGCGTAATGCTGAAAAGCATACCCGATTGCAGACAGCGTTATCGCGGTGACGATAAATGGACCTGCTGTACGACGCACCGCACTCTCCACCCAGTGACGGGTCTGCAAACCTCTCATTCGCCGATACAGGCTTGCCGACAGGACGCCGTCAACCAGGAGCTCTGCAAAAAGCGCGGGGGCCAGATAGACGATATACAGCGAGGCAAAGAGGAGAGCTGCGGAAAATGCAGCCACCAGCAGGGCAACCAGCAACGGGATCGCACCTTCATCGGCGCCCCCTATTGCGTCGCCGACGGAATCCCCAAACGGTATATCGACATCAGGAAGTGAGGGAGATGGCAGCGTGTCATCCGCCATAAAGCTATCGGAAGCACCACCGCCGCCAAATTGCCCTCCACCGCCGGAAAAATCACAGCTGCCATCAGCATCAGGCGATCCACCACCCGAACCACCCGATGGCGTCGGGATGTCAATGGATGGGTCCAGATAGTCGTCCGCCGAGGTCCGAAGCCACAGCCACAGCAGCAGAATGAAGACGAGATAGGCACAAGCGACTGCAAGTGGGTAGCGCACAAACATCGGGTCCACGCCCGATAGCAGCAGCATGTATGACATCAGCATGCCTGATGCGCCAGTGATTATGATGAACAGAGACATCTTCAGCCTGGGATGGCTATCCCACTCCAGCTTTCGCATCAGCCCCCGAATCACCTCGCTGCGATTCATTGCCAATGCGGCCGATCCGGCTACCCGCATATTGTTCGATTTGGTTTTCATGGCTCCACTCTGACAGTCGGCTACAGTCCAGCTGGCAAACAATTACGAATTGAAATCAGGCTCTGCCCGCCATTGGCAGGCAGAGTCTATCCCTAATGTTTTTCAGCCGCAAAGCCGGCTTTCACGCTCATTCAGAACGGCAAGATCTGCTCCGTCAGGCAAACCTGTCCCCGACCTGCGCCTTCGCATACCACGCGTTCAACGTGGCTGCTTCCTGGCCATTGCTCCATCCGGAAATATCAGCCGGCGGCAGCGGCGCATACGGCCCATGCTTCACCTCGAAGATGATGCCGCCCTGATCCAGCGATAGCACGGCGTGCCAGGTGTTCGCCGGGACTTCGACCACGGCAGCCGCTTCGCCCAGCACGCTGCGCGCAGTCACCACGCCGGCCTCGTCGAAGGTCAGCACGATGAAGCGGCCGCGCAGCGGTGTCAGCACTTCGAAGGTGTGAGGGTGGCGGTGCGGCAGCACCAGGGTGTCCGGCTCCATGGCGATGGCGAGGCGCTGGATGGCGTCGGCCAGCTCGGGGTGCAGGTTGTGGTTGGCGCGCCGGCGCGGTGACTGCTGGGCCTGTGCGGCCAGTTCGTTGAGCAGCGTGGTGGTGAGTTGTTTCATTTCATTTCTCCAGGAATCAGGTATTGCCCTGCGCCGCCCTGCTGTTGAGGCTGATGACGATGACGCCCGCCAGCACCAGCGTCGATCCGGCAATCTGCAGCAGCGAGATGTGTTCGTGCAGGAACACATAGGCCAGGTAGATGGTGCTGACCGGGCCGATGGAACCGATCAGCGAGGCGCTGCCGGAGCCGATGCGGCGGATGGCGTAGGACAGCAGGAACACGGGCAGCACGGTGGAAAAAATCGCCATGGCGATGGCCAGCTCGTACACGCGCAGCGGCAGGTCGAGCGCGGCCAGCGGTCGGGTCAGGCCAAACTGCAGCAGGGTGGCGGCGCTGGCTACGATCATGGCGTAGGCGGTGAAGCGGGTGGCGCCGATGCGCGCGATGGCGTGACCCGCCCCCACCAGGTAGGTGGAGTACGACAGCGTGCTGGCAAACACCAGGGCAGAACCGAGCAGCACGCCGTGCTGGCCGATGCCGGCATCGTGGGCGAACACCAGGGCGATGCCGGCATAGCTGAGCAGCATGGCCAGCAGCACGGTGCGGCCGATGGCGCGCTTGTAAAGCACGGCGGTAAGGATTACCGTCATGGTGGGATACAGGAACAGGATCAGCCGCTCCAGGCCGGCGCTGATGTATTGCAGGCCGAGGAAATCGAGGAAGCTGGACAGGTAGTAGCCGATCAGGCCCAGCACCAGCACCAGCATCCATTCGTGGCGGGTGAGCGGCTCGGCGTGACGGCTGCGCGCCCACAGCGCCACGCCGATGAACACCGGCACCGAGAACACCATGCGCAGGGCCAGCAGCGTGACGGCATCCACGTGGTCGAGGTAGGACAGCTTGACCAGGATGGCCTTGGCCGAAAAGCCCACTGCGGCGAGCAGCGCAAACATCACGCCGACGACGGCGTCACCCCGGATCAAGACACGTCCCCGTTCGCCGCCTCTTCCACCACCTGCAGGAAGGCATCGCCGTAGCGCGCCAGCTTGGCCTGGCCCACGCCCGTGATCTGGCCCAGTTCGTCCAGCGTCTGCGGCTTGCGGTTGAGGATTTCGAGCAGGGTGCTGTCGTGGAAGATGACATAGGGCGGCACGCCCTGCTCGCGCGCCAGCTCCATGCGCCTGGCCTTGAGCGCCTGCCACAGCGGGTCGTCGCCCGCCTGCACGTTGCGCGCAACGCGTGCGGATTTGCCGCCGCTGCGCCGGCTGGGCTCGGCATCGCGGCGCAGCCACACTTCCTGCTCGCCGCGCAGCACCGGGCGCGCCGCCTCGTCCAGGCGCAGGCCGCCATAGCCTTCCATGTCCACGTTGAGCAGGCCGGCTGCCACCAGCTGGCGGTACACGCTGCTCCATTGCGCCTGCGTCAGCGCCTGGCCGATGCCGAAGGTGGACAGCTGCTGGTGGTTGAACTGTTCGACCTTGGCGGTGTTCTTGCCGAGCAGGATGTCGATCAGGTGGGTGACGCCAAAGCGCTGGCCGCTGCGGTAGGCGCAGGACAGCGCCATCTGCGCAGCCTGGGTGGCGTCCCAGGTGTCCACCGGTTCCAGGCAGTTGTCGCACTGGCCGCAGCTGCCGGGGTGCTCCTCGCCAAAGTAGCGCAGGATGGACTGGTGGCGGCAGGTGGTGGTTTCGCAATAGCCCAGCAGTGCATCCAGCTTGCGCAGCTCGACGCGCTTGCGCTCTTCCGGCGCGTCGCCGCCCAGCAGCATCTGCCGCATCGACACCACGTCGCCCAAGCCGTAGGCCATCCACGCATTGGCAGGCAGGCCGTCGCGCCCGGCGCGGCCGGTTTCCTGGTAGTAGCCCTCCATGCTCTTGGGCAGGTCGAGGTGCGCCACGAAGCGCACGTTGGGCTTGTCGATGCCCATGCCGAAGGCGACCGTGGCCACCATGATCACGCCCTCCTCGCGCAGGAAGCGGCTCTGGTTGGCGTTGCGGGTGGCGGCGTCCAGGCCGGCGTGATACGGCAAGGCATCCCAACCCTGCTCCTTGAGCCAGGCGGCGGCTTCCTCCACCTTCTTGCGCGACAGGCAGTAGACGATGCCGGCATCGTTGGGATGCTCGGCTTCGAGGAAGCGCTGCAACTGCTGGCGCGCGTTGTCCTTGAGCGCCACGCGGTAGCGGATGTTGGGGCGGTCGAAGCTGGCAACGAACTGGCGCGCATCGGCCAGGGCCAGGCGCTCGATGATCTCGGCGCGGGTGGGGGCATCGGCGGTGGCGGTGAGCGCGATGCGCGGCACCGCCGGAAAGCGTTCGTGCAGCACCGTGAGGGCGCGATATTCGGGGCGGAAGTCGTGCCCCCATTGCGACACGCAGTGGGCTTCGTCGATGGCGAACAGGGCGATGCCGGGAGCTTCCCCCTCACCCCTACCCTCTCCCACGCGGGGAGAGGGAGCCACCGCGAGGCGCTGCAACAGGCCGAGAAAATTGTCCGTCAGCAGGCGTTCGGGCGCGACATACAGCAGCTTGAGTTCGCCGCGCAGCAGGCGGCCGGACACCTCGCGTGCCGCGGCGGCGTCCAGGCTGGAATTGAGGAACTCGGCCTGCACGCCCAGCTGGTTGAGGGCTTCCACCTGGTCCTGCATGAGGGCGATCAGCGGCGACACCACGATGGCCACGCCCGGCCGCAACAGTGCGGGCAGCTGGTAGCACAGGGATTTGCCGCCGCCGGTGGGCATCAGCACCAGCGCGTCGCCGCCGGCCGTCACATGCTCGACGATGGCCTGCTGTTCACCGCGGAAACTGGGGTAGCCAAATACGTCCAGCAGGGTTTGCTGCGCTGAGGGGGGCATCGTTCAGGAGGGATTCACAATCAGGGCGCCATTTAACTATGCACCCGCCTGCCGCGCAACCCGAAGGGAAGCACCGACAGTGTTTTCAAGCACTTGTCAATCTGCTGAATTATCTAGATCTACAGGCCAATTGTCAGCATGGTCAATTGGGGAAACAATGCCGCGTTTACGAAAAAGGCTAACTTGCTGAAAAGCAGGGGCGCAAAGTCACCGGTCTAAGGGGCTTACCTATGACAGCGGGGCTGCCGATGAGTGCCTGGCGGCAGACCTGCTTTCCGACCTGTCTGAGGGGATGATCGCATGGCGCAGCACACTCGAACTGCATACTCCCGCGCCGGCCACGCCGCCTGTTGCCTGCCGCTTACCCCCATTCACCCTCCTGCAGGCAGTTGCACATGAACAGCGAATTTGTATGCAACCTGCCCACGTGCAAGAAGGTCGAAGACGCAATGAGGGGATGCGACGAGAAATTCCGTTCCGCCTTTGATCTTATCCACGACAGCCTGCTGGTCCTCGACCAGCACGGCCATATCGTCGACATCAACCGCACCGGCCATGAACGCCTGGGCTACCCCAAGGAAGAGATGCTGGGCATGCACATCACGCAGCTGAATGCGCCGACATTCGACCACCAGTACGGAGAGCGCATGGCGCTGGTCGAGGCGCACGGCCATGCGATGTTCGAGTCAGCCCACCAGCACCGCGACGGCCACAGCATCCCCGTCGAGGTCAGCGTGCGCCGCATCGAGCTGCAGGGCGAGCCCATGCTGTTCAGCGTGGTGCGCGACTTGAGCGAGCGCAGGCGCGCCGAGCGCGCGCTGCAGATGATGCAACGCTCGGTCGATCGCATGGTTGACGGGGCCTACTGGCTGACGCCGGATGGCCGCGTGGTCTATGCGAATGAAGCAGCCTGCCGCGCGCTGGGATACAGCCAGGAGGAGATGCTGCAATTGAGCGTGTTCGATTTCGACCCGGCCATGCGGCCCGAGCAGTGGCCCATGCACTGGCAGCGGGCCCGGGAGCTCGGTTCGCACACCGTGGAGTCCATCCATCGCACCAGACAGGGACAGGAAATTCCGGTCGAGGTTACGGTCAACCATTTCAGCTATGAAGGCGAGGAGTTCCACTGCACCTTTGTGCGCGATATCAGCGCACGCAAGCAGGCGCAGCGCGCACTGAAGATGATGCAGTTCGCCATGGACAACATGAGCGATGCGGTATTCTGGTCTGCCGCCGACGGACGTATTGCCTACGCCAACATTGCCGCCTGCCGCTCGCTGGGCTACACCCCGGAAGAAATGCTCAAGCTGCGTGTCTACGACTTTGCCACGCCGACTTCGGCTGCAACCTGGGCAGAACACTGGCACGAGCTGAAGGCGCTGCGCTCACACACCTTCGAGTCCATGCATCGCACCCGCGACGGCAGGGAGTTCCCGGTAGAAATCTCGGTCAACCACATGCAGTACGACAACGAGGAGTACATGTGCGGCTTTGCGCGCGACATCACCCTGCGCAAGCTGACCGACCAGCGGATTGCGCGCATGGCCCATTACGATGCACTCACCGGCCTGCCCAACCGCTCCCTGCTGTATGACCGCCTGGAGCAGGCGATTGCCCAGGCCAACCGCTATCGCCAGCAGCTGGCCGTGCTGTTTCTCGACCTCGATGGATTCAAACAGATCAACGACACTTTCGGCCATTACGTCGGCGACGATCTGCTCAAGGCCGTGGCCGAGCGCCTGCGCGATTGCGCTCGCGACATGGATACGGTGGCCCGTGTGGGCGGGGATGAATTCGTGTTCATTCTGCACGAGATCGGCCAGCCCGAACACGCCGCGCTGGTCGCCAGAAAGATCCTTACCTGCCTGACTCCCCCCTTTGCCATCCAGGGCAAGTCGTGCCAGGTGAGTGGCAGCATTGGCATTGCGCTGTTTCCCGCAGACGGCGGCAATATGGAAGAGATCATCAGGCTGGCCGATGATGCCATGTATGTGGCCAAGAACAACGGCAAGAACAACTACCAGTTCGCCAGCCAGATGCAGCGCTCTCCGTCACTGTGAGCGGAGGCTGACAGGGAAACGAGTGCGCGACGCCACTCGCTCCTAGGCCGGGTTCATCATCGACAGGATGCGCTGATCGGCCTTTCTCAACTGCGACACCATCAGCGCCAACAGCGCCTTGGAGAAGCAGGCCTGCAGGCTGTCGCTGGCCTCGCGTAACTTTACGCCATCGATCTCGATCACGCTGATGGCCTTGGCTACGGTGACGGTGGAAGAATGCACGTGCAGTATTTCTTCCTGGTAGGCGATGTCGCCGAAGCAATCGCCCGGCCCCAGGCGATTGACCTCCACCCCGTTCTGGATCACCACCACCTCGCCGTTGGTGATGAGGTAAAGATTGCCGCCGGCCTCGCCCTGCTGCACCACGGTCTTGCCCGTGCCCATGGTGAGCGAGCGGCTGAGGCCCAGGGTTTCCCAGATTTCGTTGTCGAGAAAGTCCGCAAAGAAAGGCAGCTTGCGCATGAAGTTGAAACGCGAGATGTCGAAGCGCTCCTCGTCCGTCGGCGCGACCTGGGGCAGCGCTGCAGCCAGGTCTTCGTAGAAATCCTGCCATGAGGTGTAACGCATCTCGCGATCCTGGTGCATGGCGCGGTGCACGGCAAAGCGCAAGGCCTGCGGGATGTCGCTGCGCCAGCTCTCCAGGCTCATCACTTCCTCGTTGAGCTTCTGGTAGATCATGTCTTCCTGCGACTTGGCCGTGAACGGATAACGCCCGGTCAGCAGCTGGTAGGCCATCACGCCCACGGCATAGATGTCGGATTGCTGGGTGGGGCGCGCAGAACGGAAATGCTCCGGCGCCATGAACGGCAGGGTGCCCACCATGTCCACCTGGGTCACGTCGGATTCGGTATTGTAGGCCGCACCGAAATCGGAAATCTTCACCGTGTTGATGTCTGCGCCCAGCAGCACGTTGGCGGGTTTGATGTCACGATGCAGCACGCCCATCTTGGTGGCGAAATCGAGCGCGATGCACACCTTGTAAAGGATGTCGATCACGCGATTGATCGGCAGCAGGTTGTCCGGCGTGGTAAAGCGCTTGAGGCTGCCGTTTGCCATGTATTCCATGACGATGTAATTGAACTCGTCGGTGGCGCCCGCCTCGAATATCTGCACGATGAAGGGATGCTGCAGCTTGCCCGCCAGGCGTGCCTCGTTCAGCCACATGCGGCGGTTGCGGTTGCCCTGCTTGGGGTCTTCAAACAGATTCTGGCGATTGATCTTGATGGCGACATCGCGCTGCGCGTAGGTATCGAAGGCCAGATGCACCTCCCCCGAGCCGCCTCGCCCCAGCAGCTTCTTCATCTCGAAACGATGGCGGAATGTCTCAATCTGGCTGGTCATGAAATTTCCCTGTATGCGGGCGCAAGCTTACACCTTAACCCGTCATGGACGCCAACGGTAGTGAGGCCACTCCCGCAGCGCCACGCCGCCTCAACAGACTACCGCTTCGCCATTCAGGGCCAGCAGCACCTTTTCGATTTCTTCTGCCGGCAAGGGGCAGGAGAACAGATAGCCTTGCGCATAGTCGCAGCCGATGGCGGCCAGCATGTCCCGCTGCTGCGTGGTTTCCACGCCCTCGGCAATCACCTTGAGGCCCAGCTTGTGTGCCATGATGATGATCGCCTCACACAAGGCCAGGTCGTCGTGGTCGTTTTCCAGGTTGCGTACGAACACCTGGTCAATCTTGAGGTAGTCGATGTCGAATTTCTTCAGGTAGGACAGTGCCGAATACCCTGTGCCGAAATCGTCGATGGCCACCTGGATGCCGGCATCGCGGAAAGCAAGCAGGCGGTCAGTCACGTTCGACTCTGCATTGAGCAGCACCCCTTCGGTGATTTCCACCACCACGTTGCGGCCGGTCAGTCCGAGTTCATGCAGGTACGCAAGCCAGGCGGCCGCATAATTGGCCCCTTCGGTATGGAACTGTACCGGCGACTTGTTGACGCTGACCTGGAAGTCGTGGCCGAACAGCTCGCTCCAGCGTTTGGCCCGCCCCGCCGCTTCGCGGAACACCCAGTCGCCTATCTCATTGATCAGACCGACCTCTTCCGCCAGCGAGATGAATTCCAGCGGGCTGACCATGCCAAGCTCGGGATGTTGCCACCTGAGCAGCGCCTCCACCTTGTGCGCGCTGCCGGTGCCCAGATCGACGATGGGCTGGTAGTACACGCGGAACTGCCTATGGGCCAGGGCAACGCGCATGTCCGTCACCAGACGCAGGCGTTTCTGCGCGTTCTCCTGCAACGACTGGGTAAAATAGCTGTAGCGATTGCGCCCATGGCGCTTGGCCACATACATGGCCTGATCGGCATTCTTCAGCAGGTCGTCGATATTGTGGCCGTCATCGGGATACAGGGTGATGCCGATGCTGGCGGAAATGTATACCACTTCGCCGCCCAGATTGAAGTGCTCCGACAGTCTGTCCAGCATCTGCTGTGCAATGTTGCCGACCTGCTCAGGCTCGCTGAGTTCGGCCAGCGTGACCATGAACTCGTCGCCTCCCAGGCGCGCCACGGTATCCGAAGTGCGCACACACGCGCGAATGCGATGCGCCGCCTCTTTCAGCAGCACGTCTCCCACTGCATGCCCGAGCGTGTCGTTGACCTCCTTGAACTGGTCGAGGTCGATCAGCAACAAGGCCAGCGGCATCTTGGTCATGGCGGAAACCTTGAGGTCGAGTTCAAGCCGTTCACGGTACATGCGCCGATTGGGCAGGTCGGTCAGCACATCGAAATTGGCCTGTTTCCAGATCAGCTCTTCCGAACGCTTGCGCTGGGTGATATCGGAAAACAGGGCAACAAAACGGTGGACGGAACCATCCTGATTGCGGATGGTGTTGATGGACAGGTATTTTGCGTGCACCTCACCGTTCTTGTGCCTGTCCCAGATCTCACCCTTCCAGTTTCCGTTGCTGAGCAGCTCGTGCCACATCTGCTGGTAGAAGGCGCGGTCATGCCGGCCCGAGCTGAAGATGCGCGGGTCCTTGCCCTGCACCTCGTCGAAGGTGTAGCCGGTGATGGCCGTAAACGCCGCGTTCACGCTGACAATGCTGTTGTGTTCATCCGTCACCAGCAGACCCTCGCTACTGTTCTCGAATATCTTCTCGAAAAAGGCGAGCCGTTCCACATACTGCACCTCTTCTGCGGCATGGCGCAGACTTCGCCGCGAAAAGAACGCAATGAACAGCAGGCCCAGCACGAACACCGCGCCATGCGTCCAGCCCAGTGACACGCGCGAACGATTGAACAGCAACTGATAAGGCTCCAGCGGAATGGCGACATCGGTGCCGCCGTGCAGCTCCCCCACCTTGACACCCGAGCTGCCGTGGCAGCTGATGCAGCCCTGCTCCATGAGCATGGGCTGCATCATGCGCAGATAGGGCTTGCCGTCAATCTGGCTGATTTCGGTGTAATCGCTGGCGCTGCGCGCCACGATGGAGAGGGCCTTACGTTCCCATTCATCGGGCGCATTGGCCGGATTCAGGTACTTCGGCGCGGTGATGCGCGCCAGCATGCCGTACAGTTCGTACTGCGTTTCCTTTATTTCGCGCAAGGACGTGGCGGGGTTCTGCAGCGTCAGCAGGCGGCCGCTGGGGGTCCTGATGTCACGCTCGGGTACGTTTTTCAGATAGGGAGAGGGCTGGTTCTTGTCGTCGACGGGCACGTAAAGGCCGCCATGAGAGGTGGCCCAGCGACGGAAGGCAAGATCCTGCTTCAGGTAGCCTTTGGCTTCCTTCTCCGCCGTCGCCAGCATCTGCTGCTCTGCGTTGTGGATGTTCCACCACAACAGCAATCCGACGAACAGGACCCACGCGGCAATGGCCAGAATAGTGTTACGTTTGATGCGTTGCGTTGCGTTTGAAATCATCGGGCCAGCTCAGACATGCGTTCAGCATAAACGTGCGAACTATAGCTGCGAAACTGGAATTGAACAAACCCAATCATGTGCATTAGCCAGTCCTGATGCCACCGGTCCGACAACGGTGGCCTTACCCGCGAAGGCCGGATTGGCGGGGGCTTCACGCCATGCCATGTCGCTGCAGTGCCCAGCGCACATGTTCGCGCACCAGTTCAGAAGCATGCTCGCGCCGCGCCAGCAAGGCACCTGTCACGGCTTCGCTCTTCGGCGCATTGCCTAGCGCCACCGCGATGTTGCGCAGCCATTGTTCATAACCGATGCGATACACCGCGCTGCCGGCAAACCGGCGCTGGAAGGTGGCTTCGTCCCAGCCGAACAGGTCGGCCAGGGCAATGTCGTCCAGTCCGTGCCGCGCGGCGAAATCCGGCTCCGGCGAGGTGTGCGCGAAGCGGTTCCACGGACACACCAGCTGGCAATCGTCGCAGCCGTAGATGCGGTTGCCCAGCAAGGGGCGCAGCTCCACGGGGATGCTGCCCTTCAGCTCGATGGTGAGATAGGAAATGCAGCGCCGCGCATCCACCTCATACGGCGCCACGATGGCCTGGGTCGGACAGATGTCGAGGCAGGCCTTACAGGTGCCGCAATGGCTCTCGTGCGGCCCTTCATCCACCGGCAGCGGCAGGTCGATGTAGATTTCACCGAGGAAGAAGAAGGAGCCGCGATCGCGTGTAAGCAGCAAGGTGTGCTTGCCGCGCCAGCCCAGGCGGGATTTGGCGGCAAGTTCCACCTCCAGCACGGGCGCGCTGTCAGTGAACACGCGGCATTGCGCGGCCGGCACTTCCGCGCGGATTTGCTGCGCCAGCTTTTCCATGCGGTTGCGCAGCACCTTGTGGTAGTCGCGCCCCAGCGCATAGCGCGAGATGAAGGCGCGTTCTCCGTCACGCAGCACTTCCCAGCTGTCGCGCACAGCGGGCGGATAGTAATCCATGCGCAGCGAAATCACGCGCTGCGTACCGGGCAGGAGTTCGGCCGGGCGGCTGCGTTTGGTCCCGTGTTTTGCCATATAATCCATCGCGCCGTGATAGCCCTGCGCCAGCCATTGCAGCATGCGTGCCTCGGCCTCGCCCAGATCAGTATCGCTGATGCCGACGGCCTGAAAGCCCAGGGCATTGCCCCACGCCTTGATGCGTGCGGCGAGTGCGGCGTAATCGATAGCTGGAGAGACCTCATTTTGCATAACCCGGATGATAGCCCAAGTGGCGCAAGCAGGCATGCCGCCACGCCGCGGGAGCCCGCCACAGACCTGCCCGACGAGGCCGCCACGCAGGCATTCGCGGCACGGCTGGCGCAGGCGCTGGCGCCGGGGCTGGTGGTCTACCTGCGCGGCGATCTCGGCGCCGGCAAGACCACGCTGGTGCGCGCCCTGCTGCACGCACTCGGCTACAGCGGACGCGTGAAGAGCCCGACCTACACGCTGGTTGAGCAATACGAAGCGGGCGGGTTACACTTGCGCCACTTCGACCTGTATCGCTTCCAGGATCCGGAAGAATGGGAAGCGGCGGGCTTCCGCGACGAATTCGACGGCAGCAACATCTGCCTGGTGGAATGGCCTGATCGCGCGGCGGGGCTGTTGCCGCAGGCGGATGTGGAAATCGTGTTCGAGATCCTGCCGCATGGGCGCAAGCTGGCATTGCATGCAAATACACAGACTGGTGATGAATGCGTAAGCAAGCTGCAACACTGATCACCCTCTTCTTCCTGCTGTGGCAGCCCCTGGCCCACGGCGCCATTGCCGTCAGCGCCACGCGCGTCTGGCCGGCACAGGACTACACCCGCCTCACCCTGGAATCGAAGCAGCCGATCAACTACAGCGTGCTGTCGCTGAAGAACCCCGAGCGCCTGGTGGTCGATCTCGACAACGTCGAACTCACCCCCGCCCTGAACGAACTCGCCGGAAAGATCGGCAACGACGACCCCTACATCAGGAGCGTGCGCGTGGGCCGCTTCAAGCCGGGCGTGATCCGCCTGGTGCTCGACCTCAAGACAGAAATCAAGCCGCAGCTGTTCAACCTCAGGCCCGTGGCGGAATACGGCCACCGCCTGGTGCTGGACGTCTATCCTGCGCAGCCTCTGGATCCGATGCTGGCGCTGCTTCAATCCAGCGGCGTCAAGATCACGGCGGTCGAGCCCGCCAGTGCAGTGCCGTCCGAACCGGCCAGGGCCGCAGCGCCCGCCGCCACTGCGCAGGGCGAAACCGCGCCGCTGCCGGCCCGGCCCGAAAAGCCGGCTTCGCGCACGCGCCCGGAGCTGACCAGCCGCACCCTGATCATCGCCGTGGATGCCGGACATGGCGGTGAAGATCCGGGCGCGCACGGCCGTGGCGGCACCCACGAGAAAGACGTGACCCTGGCTATTGCGCGCAAGCTCAAGGCCAGGATCGATGACACGCCGGGCATGCGCGCCCTGCTGATCCGCGACGGCGACTACTTCATCCCGCTGGGCGGACGCGTCACCAAGGCGCGCGCGGCCCATGCCGACCTGTTCGTCTCCATCCACGCGGACGCCTTCGTCAAACCGCATGCACGCGGCTCTTCCGTGTTTGCCTTGTCCGAGCGCGGCGCCACCAGCGCCTCGGCAAGCTGGCTGGCGAAAAAGGAGAACGAGGCCGACATGATAGGCGGCGTGAACATTGCGGTGAAGGACCCCTACCTGGCCCGCACCCTGCTCGACCTGTCGCAGACCGCCACCATCAGCGACAGCCTCAAGCTGGCCAAGCACGTGCTGGGCGAAATGGGCCACGTCAACACGCTGCACCGCGGCTTTGTCGAACAGGCCGGCTTCGCCGTGCTGAAATCGCCGGACATTCCCTCCATCCTGGTGGAGACCGCCTTCATCAGCAACCCGACGGAAGAAAAACGCCTGACCAGCGAGGAATACCAGAACAAGCTGGCTGGCGCCATACTGGCCGGCGTCAAGCGCTACTTCGCGCAGAACCCGGCGCTGGCACGGCCCAAGCTGGCACAGAACAACTAGCTGCGCGCCGAACAGGCCGTCATTCCCCGAAGACGGGAATCCGGCCTTCTGCTCGGGCTGTGTCCTCGTCGCGGGGACGAGATACACGTGTTCAGTGTTTCCTGGCTCTGCACGCCGGGGCCGGCACTGGAGTCCTGCACTGTCAGTTTGAGAGGCCGCAATGATAGACCGCTTCCCCGCCACCGCACGCAACAGCACGCTTCTGCTGGCCATGCTGATCCCGCTTTTCAGCGGCAACTGCGAGGCAAGCTGCGGCAGCACGGCCTGCTCCATCAACACCGACTGGAGCGAGCACGGCCCGGTCCGGCCGGGCTGGACTGCAGACCTGCGTTATACCTACAGCAGCGCCGGCACACTGCGTTCGGGCGCGGACAGGATCCAGGCCGACACCAGCTATGCCGGCGAGGTGGAAAACCTGCGCACCATGAACCAGATCGTCACCGCCACCCTCGACTACACCCATGACGAGCACTGGGGCGTGATGATGCTGGCGCCCTACATCACCCGCGACCATGCCCACAACATCGGCCCCTATGTCGGCGGCACACCGGCCGATTTTGAACGCTTCCACGCCAGCGGCGTGGGTGACATCAAGGTCCTCGGGCGTTATCGCTGGAGCATGAACGAAGAGGAGCACAGCGCCATCGGCGTCAAATTCGGTTTCAAGTTCAACACCGGCCGCCGCGACGTGCAGCTGCTCGACGCGGCGGGCAATCCCATCGGCGTGCCGCAGGAGGTCACCCTGCAACCCGGCAACGGCAGCACCGACCTGATCCTGGGCGCATTCTGGAGCAGCAATCCGATGGGCAACGACTGGAGCTGGTTCGTGCAGGGCACCGTGCAAAGCTCGGTGGCCACTGCAGAGGGCTACCGCCCCGGCGACCAAGTCAATCTCGACCTCGGCACCCGCTATATCCTGAGCGGCAAGCTGAGCGGGCTGCTGCAGCTGAATGGCCAGTGGAACGACACCGACTCCGGCGCCAACGCGGCCATCTCGCCGGTCACGGGAGGGCCGAGCAGCGGCGGCAAATCTCTCGCGCTGACGCCGGGACTGAGTTACGCCTTCAGCAACACAACGCAGGTTTATGCGCTGCTGCAGCTGCCACTGTATCAGTATGTGAACGGCGAGCAGCTCACTGCGGACAGCAGCTTTACACTGGGGATCAGCCAGCGCTTCTAGGCAGATGTCAACTTCGTCGGGGCCGCCGCAATAAGCTCCGCTTACCGCCCCCTGCCAAGTCGCTCAATCCACGCCAGCACTCCCTCCCCTGCCACCCGCCCGCTGGCAAGACACGCCGTCAGCAGATAGCCTCCGGTCGGCGCTTCCCAGTCCAGCATTTCGCCGGCACAGAATACCCCGGGCAGCGCCCTGAGCATCAGGTGCTCATCCACCGCCTCGAACTTCACCCCGCCCGCGCTGCTGATCGCCTCGGCCAGCGGCCGCGGCGCCACCAGCTTCAGCGGCAGCGCCTTGATCGCCTGCGCCAGCTTGAGGGGATCGGCAAAGTCCTGTGCCGGCACGCACTCGCGCAACAGGGCGGTCTGCACGCCCTTGAGCCCGACACGGCTCTGCAGGTGGCTGGACACGGAACGCGAACCGCGCGGATGGGACACACCGGCCATCACCCGGGCCAGATCCCTGCCGGGGATCAGATCGAGATGAAGCACCACCGAGCCCTGTACCTCTATGGTGTCGCGCAGCGGCGCAGACAGGGCATAGATCAGGCCGCCCTCGACGCCGCTGGCCGTCACCACGCAATCGCCCTGGCGGCGGTGGCTGACGCCTGCCGCATCGGTGAAGCTGGCCACCACCGCCTTCAGGGGCTGGCCGGCAAAGCGCGTGCGGAAGTGCTCGCTCCAGCCCACGTCAAAACCGCAATTAGCCGGGCGCAACGGCGCCACCTCGACCCCGCGCTGCGCCAGCAGCGGCAGCCACGTGCCCGTGCTGCCCAGCTGCGGCCAGCTGCCACCGCCCAGCGCCAGTACCACCGCTGCGGCGGATACGCTGCGTTCCCCCTCCGGCGTGGCGAATTTCAGCTCGCCGGCTGCATTCCAGCCCAGCCAGCGATGGCGCATGTAGAAGAGCACGCCCTGCTCGCGCAGGCGTTGCAGCCATGCGCGCAGCAAGGGCGCGGCTTTCATGTCGGCGGGAAACACGCGCCCGGAAGTGCCTGCAAAGGTG
>DATDDN010000028.1:0-12557 GCA_036523795.1 Gallionellaceae bacterium
AAACGTGTTGTTGCAATCTGGACTGCGCGTACTGTTTTACCGCCGCCTTAGCTCAGTTGGTAGAGCAACCGCCTTGTAAGCGGTAGGTCATCAGTTCGAATCCGATAGGCGGCACCACCTCCCTCGCTTTTTCCTCTTCCCAATTCTTGTTGCAGCATGATGCTGCTGGCTTTGTTGCGCGCGCAGACTTTGCGCAGTGCACATCCTGCGCCATGCCGCTGCATAATTCGGTAACATTGCACCTTCGCCGCGCGCAGGCTGTTGCGCGCCCAGGTTTGAGGAAAAACATGAAAATTCACGAGTATCAGGCAAAGGAAGTGTTGCGCCAGTTCGGCGTGCCGACGCCGCGCGGCACGCCATGTTTCACGATAGAGGAAGCCGATCAGGCAGCGCGCGAGCTGGGGGGGGCGGTGTGGGTGGTGAAGGCGCAGATTCACGCCGGCGGTCGCGGCAAGGGTGGCGGCGTCAAGGTGGCCCGCACGCAGCAGGAAGTGCACGACTACGCAAAGCAGATCCTGGGCATGCAGCTGGTGACTCACCAGACCGGCCCCGCCGGGCAGACGGTGCGTCGCCTGCTGATCGAGGAAGGTGCCGCGATTGCCAGGGAGTATTACGTCGGCATGGTGATCGATCGCAGCCGCCAGCGCGTGGTGCTGATGGCGAGCAGCGAGGGTGGCATGGAGATCGAAGAGGTCGCCGCGCACTCTCCGGAAAAGATACACAAGGCCTGGATCGACCCGGTGGCCGGCCTGACCGATGCAGAGGCTGATGACGTCGCACAGAAGATAGGTATCCCGGCAGCGGCCGTGGCACCGGCGCGCGCCTGCCTGCAGGGACTTTATCGTGCCTTTGTGGAGAAGGATGCGATGCTGGCCGAGATCAACCCGCTGGTACTGACCCAGGATCAGCGCGTGATTGCGCTGGATGCGAAGATCAATTTTGACAGCAATGCGCTGTATCGCCACCCCGAGCTCACCGCCCTGCGCGATCTGGATGAGGAAGATCCTGCCGAGGTGGAGGCCTCCAAATTCGACCTCAGCTACATCGCGCTGGACGGCAACATCGGCTGCCTGGTGAACGGCGCAGGACTGGCCATGGCGACCATGGACATCATCAAGCTGTACGGCGGCATGCCGGCCAACTTCCTCGACGTGGGCGGCGGCGCCAGCAAGGAGAAGGTGACCGAGGCGTTCAAGCTGATGCTGAAGAACCCCAACCTGCGCGCAATCCTGGTGAATATTTTTGGCGGCATCATGAAGTGCGACGTGATCGCGGAAGGCGTGGTGGCCGCGGCGCGCGAAGTGCATCTTTCCGTGCCGCTGGTGGTGCGCCTGGAGGGTACCAATGTGGACCTGGGCAAGCAGATCCTGGCCGAATCGGGTCTGCCCATCATCTCCGCCAACGACATGGCGGACGCGGCACAGAAAGTGGTCGCTGCGGCCAGGGGGACAAAATGAGCATCCTGATCAACAAAGACACCAAAGTCATCACCCAGGGCATGACCGGCAAGGTCGGCCAGTTTCATACTCAGCAGTGCAAGGCCTATGCCAACGGCGCCAACTGTTTCGTGGCGGGTGTCAATCCGAAGAAGGCGGGCGAACAGTTCGAGGGTATCCCGGTGTACGCCTCGGTGCGCGATGCAAGGCAGGCAACCGGAGCCACCGTGTCGGTGATCTACGTGCCGCCTTCGGGTGCTGCAGCAGCAATCGACGAAGCGGTCGAAGCCGAGCTGGACCTGGTGATCTGCATCACGGAGGGCATTCCGGTGCACGACATGCTGAAGACGCGCTACAGAATGCAGGGCAAGAAGACCTTGCTGATCGGGCCGAACTGCCCGGGCCTGATCACGCCGGACGAAATCAAGATCGGCATCATGCCTGGCCATATCCACAAGAAGGGGCGCATCGGCGTGGTGTCGCGTTCCGGTACGCTGACTTATGAAGCGGTCGGCCAGCTCACCGCGCTGGGCTATGGACAGTCGTCCTGTGTCGGCATCGGTGGCGATCCGATCAACGGCCTCAAGCATCTGGACGTGATGAAGCTGTTCAACGACGATCCGGAAACCGATGCGGTGATCATGGTGGGCGAGATCGGCGGCAGTGACGAGGAAGAGTGCGCGCGCTGGATCAGGGAAAACATGCAGAAGCCGGTGGTGGGCTTCATTGCCGGCCTGACCGCCCCACCGGGCAAGCGCATGGGGCACGCCGGCGCCATCATCAGTGGCGGCCAGGGCGGCGCGGCCGAGAAGCTGGCGGTGATGGAAGAGTGTGGCATACACATCACGCGCAACCCGGCTGAAATGGGACGCACCATGCAGAAAGTGCTGAAGGGGTTGTGATGATGGAGTGGTTTTCGAATTCTCAGATGTGGATTGCGCTGCTGCAGATCATCGCCATCGACATCCTGCTGAGCGGCGACAACGCAGTGGTGATCGCACTGGCCTGTCGCAACCTGCCGCCGGAGCAGCGCAAGAAAGGCGTGATGTGGGGTGTGGGGGGCGCCGTTACGCTGCGCGTTGTGCTGACCTTCTTTGCCGTGAGCCTGCTGACGCTGCCTTACATCAAGCTGGTGGGCGCGGCCTTGCTGCTGTGGATCGGGGTCAAGCTGTTATTGCCTGAAGATGAGGGCGAAGGCGAACACATCAAGGCGGACACGCACCTGTGGGGCGCGGTCAGGACCATCATCGTGGCGGACTTCGTGATGAGCCTGGATAACGTGATCGGTGTCGCCGCTGCGGCGAAAGGTCACATGGGGCTGCTGGTGTTCGGTTTGTTGATCAGCATCCCGCTGATCGTGTGGAGCAGCCAGCTGATCCTCAGGCTGATGGATCGTTTTCCGGCCATCATCGTGCTGGGCGGCGCGCTACTGGGCTATGTGGCTGGTGAAATGCTGCTGAGTGATCCGCTGGTGCAGCATTGGGGTGAATCCATGCCGCACTGGCTGCATCAGGCGGTTCCCGCGCTGGGTGCGCTGCTGGTGGTGGTGCTCGGCAAGTGGCTGGCCGCTCGCGCCTGGCATGCAGAAAAGGCGCTGGATCTGGTGGACGAACAGGTGACTGGCAAATCCGACAATACGCGATGACAAGGAAACTGACATGAAGATTCTGATCCCCATTGATGGTTCTGCCAACGCCAACCGCGCGGTCGAGCATGTCATCGCCAGCCGGGCCTGGCTCAAGGAAGCGCCGCAGGTGTTCCTGCTCAACGTGCAATGGAAGCTGGCGTCCGCCAATGTGAAGATGTTCATCAACCAGGAAACCATCAATGCCTATTATCGCGAGGAAGGCATGGCGGCGCTGGCGGCTGCACGTGCCTTGCTCGACACGGCCGGGTTGGCCTACAGCTACCACATCAGCGTCGGGCTGCCAGCCGAGGCCATCGTGCAATATGCCAGGGAGCAGCAGGTCGACCAGATCGTGATGAGCGCCCATGGTCAGGGCATGCTGAGCGAATTGCTGCTGGGGTCGGTGGCGGGCAAGGTGGCGCAACTGGCGCCCATGCCGGTCATGCTGACCAAGTAGTTTTGGGGATAATTTCCAATAAATAAAGCCAGTTATGGCTAGATGTTGAAAAATGTTTTAGTATTCGCACGTAACCGGCACACTGAAAACATACTAAACGTGGCAAATATGAAAAAAATGGCGTTCTGGCGAGCAGACTGGTTTGTTGGTCTGCTGGTTGCGCTATTCTTTCTGTTTAGCGCCAGCACGGATCTGATGCAGAGTCTGGAACGCAAGGCTTACGACCTCGGCGTCAGGTTCTCTTCGCATACTCCCAGCGACAAGGTGGCGGTCATCGCCATTGACGACCAGAGCATCGCCAATCTTGGCCGCTGGCCGTGGCCGCGTGCGACACAGGCAAAAATGCTGGATCTGCTGGCGGCCGGCCACGCCAAGGTGGTGGGCAACACCGCGCTGTTTTTCGAGCCTCAGGTAGATCCCGGCCTGACCTACATCAATCGCATCGCCGAAGTGCTGGGCAAGACCGCGGTCGTGAACAACCTCGATGCTGTGCCGCAGCCTGACACGCCGCCGATTGACGCGCTGTTGCTGGAGGCGGTGCAGAATCTGAACAACGACCAGAAGATGAGCGCCAGCATGGCCAAGGCCAATGATGTGATGCTGGCCATGTACTTCAAGCTGGGCGAGCCGCAGGGCAGGCCTGATCAACCCCTGCCGGCCTATGTGCAGCAGGGCAGCCTGGTAAACATCAATGATCCGGCCGGGCTGGGCATGGCCGGCGTACTGCCGGTGCCTGCCGTCTCGGTGCAGTATCCCATTCAGGCACTGGGCGAGCGCGCCGTGGGCATAGGGCACCTGAATACCCTGATCGATGTGGATGGCGCGGTGCGTTTTGAGCCGCTGGTAGTGGCCTATTACGACGAGCTTTACCCCTCCTTGTCGCTGCTGCTGGCCGCGCGCAGCCTGAACCTGGGCGTCAAGGATATCCAGGTTAATATGGGGCAGGGGGTCAGGCTGGGTAATCTCAACATTCCCACCGACGAAGCGCTGCGCATGCGCACGTATTTCTACAAGAACCGTGACGGGCAGCCCGCCTTCCAGGTCGATTCCTTCTACGACGTGCTGAGCGGCAAGATCCCACCCGAGAAATATCGTGACAAGATCGTTCTGATCGGGGCCACCGCCGCCGGTGTGGGCGCGCCCATGGTGACGCCGATCTCTGCCAGCATGCCACCTGTGCTGACCCTGGCCCACTCCGTGTCCAGCATCCTGCAACAGGACTATTTCATCCTTCCCAAATGGAGCACCTGGGCGCAGCTGGGCGTATTCGCACTGGTGGCGCTCTACCTCATACTGCTGTTGCCGCGACTGGGGGCAATGCTTGGCGCCTTGCTGACCGGCGTGCTGTTTGCCGCTTTGCTGGGCACTCACTTTGTGCTGATGACTTCGCAGGCAATGTGGGTTCCGCTGATGTTGCCTGCCGCCATGCTGCTGGTCGGCCACCTGCTGCTCACCAGCAAGCGCTTCTTTGTCACCGAGCAGGGCAAGCAGAAATCCGATGCCGAGTCGGCCGAGAGCAACCGCATGCTGGGCCTGGCGTTCCAGGGACAGGGCCAGCTTGACATCGCGTTCGACAAATTCCGCAAGGTGGCGATGGATGACAGCCTGATGGAGGTGCTCTACAACCTCGGGCTGGATTTCGAGCGCAAGCGCCAGTTCAACAAGGCGGAATCGGTATACCGCTACATGGCCGAATACAACCCAAAATTCCGCGACCTCGAAGACAAGGTGGCGCAATCGAAGGCGATGTCGGAAACCATCATCCTGGGTGGTAGTTCCGGCAAGACCAATGCCAGCACCATGGTGCTGAACCGTACCGGCGTATCCAAGCCCATGCTGGGTCGTTACGAGATCGAGAAGGAATTGGGCAAGGGCGCAATGGGCGTAGTGTACCTCGGCACCGACCCCAAGATCGGGCGCACCGTGGCCATCAAGACCATGGCCTTGTCGCAGGAGTTCGAGCCGGACGAATTGCAGGATGTGAAGGAGCGTTTCTTCCGTGAGGCCGAAACGGCGGGCCGCCTGAATCACCCGAATATCGTCAATATTTTTGATGCCGGCGAAGAGCACGATCTGGCCTACATCGCCATGGAATTCCTCAAGGGGCAGGACCTGGTGCCGTATACCAAGCCGGATAATCTGCTGTCCCTGCCCAAATTGCTCAGCATCATGGCGCGCGTGGCGGATGCGCTGGGCTATGCACATGGGCTGCACGTGGTGCACCGCGACATCAAGCCGGCCAATATCATGTATGACCCGGCAAGCGACACGGTCAAGGTCACCGATTTCGGCATTGCGCGTATTACCGATTCGTCCAAGACCAAGACCGGCATGGTGCTGGGAACGCCTTCCTACATGTCACCCGAACAACTGGCGGGCACCAAGATCGAAGGCACTTCCGACCTGTTCTCGCTGGGGGTGAGCTTGTATCTGATGGCCTGTGGTAAGCTGCCATTTAACGGCGACTCCATGGCGCAGCTGATGTTCCGCATCGCCAATGAGCCGCAGGTGGACATCCTGACCATCCGGCCGGACCTGCCGCTGTGCGTGGTGGAAATCATCAACAAGGCGTTATCCAAGAAAATTGCCGACCGTTATCAGACGGGGGCTGAAATGGCGGAGGCATTGCGCCGATGTGCTGCCAGCTTGCAGGGGTAGAAGGGTTATGAATATTCAAGAAGCACTGGAAATTGTCAGTCTGACGCATCCGGGCATGGTTCGCTCGCATAACGAAGACAGCGTGGCCTATGAGGCCGGCTGTGGATTGGTGGTGCTGGCCGACGGCATGGGTGGGTATAATGCCGGCGAGGTGGCCAGCGGAATTGCCGTTTCCGTGGTGACCACGGAAATCAAGCACTACCTGGAAGGCGTGCGCCCGGAGGACAAGGATTCTGCCTCGGGTGAGGACATGGCCGTGGTGCTGTTGCGCGACAACGTGCAGAAGGCCAACGCATCCATTTATCACGCGGCGCAAAGCCAGCCGCAATATGCCGGCATGGGCACCACGATCGTTTCCGGCCTGTTTTACGACAACCGCGTGGCCGTCGCGCATGTCGGTGATTCGCGCATGTACCGCCTGCGCGGCGACATGTTCGAGAGCGTGACGCGCGACCATTCGCTGCTGCAGGAGCAGATCGACAGCGGCATGATCAGCAAGGAAGATGCACGCCTGTCCAAGAACAAGAATCTGGTGACGCGTGCAGTTGGCATTGATGCCGACGTGGTTGCTGAAGTCCATGTTCACGACGTGGAGAGAGGCGACATCTATCTGCTGTGCTCCGACGGTTTGAATGACATGGTCGAGGACGAAGAGATCGGGAGTACTGTGCAGATGCTGCAGAACAACCTGCCGCTGGCCGCTTCGCAACTGATCCAGATGGCCAATGACAACGGCGGGCGAGACAATGTGTCGGTGATATTGGTAAAGATTAAGAGCGAGTTTGCGGCAAAACGCGGTTTGCTCGCCAAATTGCTGTCTTGGTTCAAGAGTTAATACGGAGATTAGAAGATATGTCGGCAAAATTGATACTCAGCATGGATGGCGTGGTGCTGCAGGAATATCCGCTGAACAAGGAGCGCATGACGATAGGCCGCAAGAGCCACAATGACATCGTGATTGACAATCTGGCCGTCAGCGGCGAGCACGCCGCGATTGTCACCATTCAGAATGATTCTTTCCTCGAGGATCTGGACAGCACCAATGGCGTCACCGTGAACGGCATCGCCACGAAAAAACATTTTCTGCAGAACAGCGATGTCGTTGAAATCGGCAAGTACAAGCTGAAGTATCTCAATGACCAGCCATCGCAGACGACGGCAGCCGATTTTGAGCGTACCATGGTGTTGCGCGCCCCACCCAAGCAGGCTGCACCCAAGGCAGATGTGGGCGCGATCACCAATACGCAGATTGGCGTCCAGGCAGTGCATGCTGCCGCGCCAACTGACCCTACCGGCAAGCTTGATACAACCGGCTCGCTTGGCGGCGACAAGACGGGAGCTCAGATTGCCGTCGTGCAGATCCTGAATGGTCCGAATTCCGGCAAGGAGCTCGAACTGGTCAAGAACCTCACTACCCTGGGCAAGCCTGGTGTGCAGGTAGCCGTCCTCGCGCGCCGTCCGCATGGCTATTTCATTACGCATGTGGAAGGCGCCAATTACCCGGTGGTCAACGGCCAGTCGCTGGGTGAGCATCCGCGCCAGCTGAACGACCACGACATCATCGAACTCGCTGGCGTGAAAATGGAGTTCTATTTCAAATCCTGACCGGCTCCACGCTGCGCTGATGCCGGCGCAGCCAGGACCCAGTCCATGATGCGAGGACAAAGCCAGTGAAGAAACACGCACTCCTGATTGGTCTGTGTTTGCTGCTGGTACTGGTGTTTCTGGGAAATGCAGTCGGGTTTTATCAAATTGGCTTCATCCAGTCCCTGGATGCGCAACTGTATGACTACCGCCTGCGCCTGACGGCGCCGCAGATCCGTGACGATCGCATCGTCATTCTCGACATTGATGAAAAAAGCCTGAAAGAAGAAGGCCGCTGGCCGTGGAGCCGTAACAAGCTCGCCACCTTGATGGATCAGCTTTTTGACCGCTATCGCGTTGCCGTGGTCGGTTTTGACATCGTGTTTGCCGAGAAGGATGACAGTTCCGCGCTCAAGACGCTGCAGGAGCTGGGGCGCAATCAGCTGCGCGGCCTGCCGCAATATCAGCAGGCGCTGGAACAGATCCAGCCGCAACTGGAATACGACAGGCTGTTTGCCGAGCGGATGCGCAACCGCAACGTCGTGCTGGGTTATTACATGAACAACAGCGCGCCGGGAACGGAGAAGAACATTTCTGGCGCGCTGCCGGCGCCGGTGTTTCCTGCTGGCACGTTCAAGGGACGCCCGATCAGCTTTGTGCGATGGGACAGTTATGGCGCAAATCTGCCCGAGTTGCAGAAGGCGGCACGCAGCGGCGGCCATTTCAACCCCATCGTGGACAAGGATGGGCGGGTGCGCCGAGTGCCCCTGGTGGTTGAACTGAATGGCGCCTATTACGAGGCGCTGTCGCTGGCGATGGTGCGCGCGGTACTGGGTATGCCGGCCCTGTTGCCGGGATACGTGTCTGCCGGCGGCGAGGATTACGGCGGGCTGGAGTGGCTGGAGCTGCGTCTGCCGCCGCGGCAGGCGGATGGCACGACAACGGATGCGGCCTTGCGCATCCCGGTCGGCCAGGACGTCAGCGCACTGATTCCATACCGAGGAGCGCGAGGCCGTTTTCGCTATGTCTCCCTGAGTGACGTGCTGCATGGCCGCGAGCCGCTTGCTTCCCTGCAGAACAAGATCGTGCTGGTGGGGACTACCGCGCCGGGGCTGATGGATATGCGCTCGACCCCGGTAGCGGAGGTGTATCCGGGAGTGGAGATTCATGCCAACATGATCAGCGGCATGCTGGACCAGAGCCTGAAACAGCGCCCACCGTATGCGCTGGGTGCGGACGTGGCCATGCTCCTGCTGCTCGGGGTGGCGCTGAGCCTGCTGCTGCCACTGCTCGGCCCCGCCAAGGCGACGCTGTTGATGCTGGGCGCGCTGCTACTGACGGTCAGCCTGAATGTGTCCGCGTGGCAATATGGCAGCCTCGCATTACCGCTGGCCGGCAGCCTGCTGCTGATCATGCTGCTGTTTGCGGTGACCATGTCGTATGGCTACTTTGTCGAGGCGAGAACCAAGCGCCAGATCACGAACCTGTTCGGCCAATACGTGCCCAGCGAGCTGGTGGACGAGATGAGCGAGCATCCGGAACAGGTGTCGATGGCCGGCGATAGCCGTGAAATGACCATCCTGTTCTCGGATGTGCGGGGGTTTACCACCATTTCCGAGGGGCTGGACCCCAAGGAGCTCACGCAGCTGATGAACGAATTCCTGACGCCCCTGACGCGCGTGGTGTACAAGCACCGCGGCACCATTGATAAATACATGGGCGACTGTATCATGGCATTCTGGGGCGCGCCGCTGCCGGATGCGCAGCACGCCCGCAACGCCATTCTGGCGGGCATCGAGATGCAGCAGACGCTGGCCGCACTGCAACCGCATTTCAGGGAGCGCGGCTGGCCGGAAATTCACGTGGGTGTTGGCATCAATACCGGCCGCGTCAGTGTCGGCAACATGGGGTCCGAGTTGCGCGTGGCATATACCGTCATGGGCGACGCCGTAAATCTGGCGTCGCGCCTGGAAGGCATTACCAAGCAGTACGGCGTCGGCATTATCGTCGGCGAGAATACGCGGGAGGCAGTGCCGGATCTGGTATATCGTGAACTGGATCTTGTGCGGGTGAAGGGCAAGGATCAGCCGATCAAGATTTATGAGCCGCTCGGCGCGCAGGAGCAAGTGGAGGAGGTCGTACTGGATGAGCTGAAGCTGTTCCAGCAGGCGTTGCGCGCTTACCGCAAGCAGGAGTGGGATAAGGCAGAGCTGGATCTGTACAACCTGCAGCGGATGTCGCCGCATACCATGCTGTATGGCGTATACGCCGAACGCGTGGCTTATTTCCGCAGCCATCCCCCTGGCGAGAACTGGGACGGCGTATTTGTATTTCAGACCAAATAGAGGCAACGTGGGGCAGGCAATCGACATGGAACGCACACAATGAAACTCAAGGTTCTTGGCTGTAGCGGGGGCATAGGTGGAAATCTGCACACCACCTCGCTGCTGCTCGACCGTGATGTGCTGATCGACGCCGGCACCGGCGTGGTTGGCCTCAGCCTGGAGGAGATGAGTGCAATAGACCATATCTTTGTGACGCATTCTCATCTCGATCACATTGCCTGCATTCCCATGCTGGTTGACAGCGTGAGCTATTTGCGCGCACAGCCGGTAACGGTGCACGCGCTGCCGGAAACGATAGAAATTCTGCAGCAGCACATTTTCAACTGGAAGATATGGCCCGATTTCACGCAGATACCCAATCCGCAAAATCCCTATATGCGCTTCGAGCCCATTGCGCTGGGACATACGGTCACTCTGGGGGAGCGCCGCATCACGCCGCTACCGGCCAATCACGTGGTGCCGGCGGTGGGTTACCAGCTCGACAGTGGTCGCGCCAGTCTGGCTTTTACCGGCGACACCACCACCAGCGATGCGTTCTGGGCGGCGCTCAACACAATTGGCAATCTGCGCTATCTGATCATCGAAACCGCGTTTGCCAATGCCGAGCAGGACCTGGCCGTGCTGTCCAAGCACATGTGCCCCAATATGCTGGGGCAGGATTTGCGCAAATTGAAGCGGGATGCTGATATCTATATCACCCACCTCAAGCCCGGTGAGGTAGAACTGACCATGCGAGAGGTTTGTGAGGCAGTGCAGGGGCGTGCGCCGCGCATGCTGCAGAACGGGCAGGTTTTTGAATTTTGATCGGCAATCACGGAACTGCCAGCCTTGTCGCTGGCGCCGGATCTGCCAGGCAGTAACATTGAGTCTCAGGAGTCGTGGATGAATACCGTAACAGCCAATCCTATGATGGAACGCCGAAGCAGCCCGAATGAAGTGGGCTTGCGCCTGGAGTTCACCAAGAACCTCAATCACGTCACCAACAAGATACACGCGACCAGCAACATCGACGAGATCATGCTGGATGTGAGCAAAGACATCTGCGCACTGTTCAATGCGGATCGCCTCACCATTTATGTCGTCGGGGATGACAGGGCTTCCCTGGTTTCCAAGGTGAAAACCGGGCTGAATTCCTTCAAGGACCTGAAGCTGCCCATCGCTGAGCAGAGCATTGCCGGCTACGTTGCCTTCCACAAGAAATTGCTCAACCTCAAGGATGTATATGATGAGAGCGAGCTGGCTGCGCACAGTGCGCAGCTGCGCTTTCTGCCTGATGTAGACAAGCGCACCGGCTATCGCACCAAGCAGATGCTGGTGGCGCCGATCGTGGACGCGGAAAGCGGCGACCTGGTCGGCGTGATGCAGGTGATCAACAACAGGTCGGGTGTGCCATTCCCTGCCGTGGTGGAGGATGGCGCGCGTGAACTGGCGCAGACCCTGTCGGTGGCGTTGCGCCAGCGACAGCAGCAGAGCTCTGTGGTCAAGACCAAGTACGACAATCTGGTGGCCGATGCCGTGATGTCCGCCGCCGAATTCGAGCTCGCCACCCGCACCGCACGCCGCAAGGGCATCGACATTGAGGACGTGCTGATCGACGAGTTCCAGGTCAAGACCGATGCTCTGGGACGCGCGCTGTCCAAATTCTTCGGCGTGCCGTATGAGCCGTTCAAGGCGGACCGGGTCAAGCCGGCCGAACTGCTGCGCAATCTCAAGCGCGAATATGTGGCGAGCAGCCACTGGGTGCCGGTGGATGACACCCCGGAGGGGCTGGTGATTCTTACCACCGATCCTGAGCGGATTCAGGCTTCACGCGTGGTGAACAACATCTTCCCCAAGCATCGCCTGATCTTCAAGGTTTGTTCCCAGCGTGAATTCAAGACCACGTTGGATCACTTCTACGGCGGTGGCGGGGTCGGCGACCTGACGGGTGGTTTTGAGGCGGACAACAGCAGCATGGATGACCTGCTGGGCGCCCTGGGCGAAGAGGAGGAACTTGGAGAAGGTGTCGGCCAGGACGATGTCAGCGCCGCGGCCGACAACGAGCTGGTCAAGCTGGTCAACAAGATCATCATCGACGCCTACAAGATGGGGGCGTCCGATATCCACATCGAGCCAGGGCCGGGCAAGGCCAAGACGCAGATCCGCCTGCGCAAGGACGGTTCGCTGATGAATTACATCGAAATACCGTCGACCTATCGCAACGCACTGATTACCCGTCTCAAGATTATGTGCGACCTCGACATCTCCGAGAAGCGCAAGCCGCAGGACGGCAAGATCCGCTTCAAGGGGCCGATGGGGACCATGGAGCTCCGCGTCGCGACCATCCCCACCTCGGGCGGGAACGAGGACGTGGTCATGCGCCTCCTGGCCGCCTCCAAGCCGCTGCCCCTCGAGAAGATGGGCTTCTCCGACCGCAACATCGCCGAGTTCAAGCGCATCCTCGAGAAGCC